>JANQII010000172.1 GCA_028282195.1 Prolixibacteraceae bacterium | reverse complement strand
CATGAATGGTGACACTTTTTTTCAACTAACTCACCCTGATTGCGATCCCGATAACCATCGGGACACAATCGTCCCTGCCTGCTGCAAGCAGGCCTCTCTTCGAGAAGAGAGGGAGAACCTACCTACCGTCAGGCAGGGAGGGAGAGTCAAAAAAACAATTTTTCCATTCAATGGCATACTATTATCATTTAACTTTTGACAACTTCTATTTGAGGTTTATATCCATGAATTATCCGAAATGAAAAGAATTCTTTTAGTTGTTTTACTTGGTTTGTTGATTCAATTACAATCAAAATCTCAAACTGGCCATACAAAACAAGCAGATTATTTGGCTAATATTAAAATTGAGCTTAAAAAGGAATGGCCAAAAAACAGAACAATCAATCTTGTTTTTCATGGGCATTCTGTTCCCTCCGGATATTTTAAAACACCTGTTGTAAATACATTGGAAGCCTATCCATATCAATTATTGAAAAAAATGAAGTCAGTGTACCCTTATGCAGTAATAAACGTCATTACGACTTCAATAGGTGGAGAAAATTCATTAAGTGGCGAAAAACGATTCGAATCTGAAGTATTAATTCATAAGCCGGATGTGCTTTTTATTGATTATGCATTGAATGATCGGGGGATAGGGCTTGAAAAATCATACGAAGCATGGAATAGTATGATTAAAAAGGCTTTGAACGAAGATATTAAAGTTGTGCTTTTAACTCCATCTCCGGATTTGCATGTACATATTTTTGATGAGAATAGCGAACTGGAGAAACATGCCACGCAGATAAAACGATTAGCTGACGAAAACAAGATCGGGCTTGTTGATAGCTATGAATCATTTAAAAGCAGGGTGATGGCGGGAGATGATATTTCAGGCTATATGTCGCAATTTAATCATCCAAATGAGAAAGGACATCTGTTAATTGCGAACGAGATTTATAAATTGTTTAAATAGAATAGTCCAAAATGTGTAAATAAATTGCCAGTTTATGTATTGAACAGTCTGTAAAACAATCCTAGTTTTGTTTTTGTGTTTCCATGTGTTTAAAGTTAAAAGAGATAAATTCAGAAGTGAAAATTAAAAAAAAGAGAAATCTGTAATGAAAATAAATATGAGCATAAAATATAAATTATTGCTTTTCCTGGGAGTCGTGTTATTAATTTCCGGGTGCAATGATCAAATTGAATCATACCCGGAAGGAGCAATCACAAGTTTTGAGAAATTAGAAAATAATTTTGCAAACCCACCTAAAGAATATGGTTCAGCTCCACTTTATAACTGGAATGGTACTATAACCAAAGAAGGACTGGATGCAGACATGCAAGTCTTTAAAGATGCCGGTTTTGGTGGTGTTTTTGTACATCCACGGCCGGGTTTGATAACCGAATACCTTTCTGATGAATGGTTTGATCTTTTTCGATACACAGTTGATAAAGGAAAAGAACTGGACCTGAATGTGTGGATTTATGATGAAAACTCATTTCCCAGTGGTTTTGCCGGTGGGCATCTGGTTAAACAAATGCCTGAAGCTGAAAATCAAGGGCAGGGGCTACAGCCCAGGACAGTGTCATTTCTGCCTGATAATGTCGCTGATTATTACATTATATTGAAAAAGTCTGGTGATAAATTCGAAGATATAACAGAAAAAGCAGCTGAGGAAAAAGAAAAGAAAGGGGAATACTTTCTCTATAAAAAAAGATATTACAGTGAAACCTGGTATGGCAGTTTTCCATGGTTTGGGGAAGGTTCCTATGTTGATTTGTTATATCCCGGGGTAACTGAAAAGTTTATTGAAATTACCATGACCGGCTATGAGAAAGTAGCCGGTGATGAGTTTGGTAAAGCAGTTCCGGGCGTCTTTACGGATGAGCCTGAGATTAACACCCCGGGGGGAATTCGGTGGACACCTGATCTTTTTGAGGTGTTTGAAAAACAATGGGGATACGACCTGAAACTTAACTTGCCTTCATTGAGTGAAAAAGTTGGCGATTGGAAAAAGGTTCGTCATAATTATGCGAAAACACTGCTTTGGCTTTTTATTGAGAGATGGTCAAAGCCTCAATACAAATATTGTAAAGAAAATAATTTGATTTACACAGGCCACTACTGGGAGCATGGTTGGCCGGGAATGGCACTTGGTCCGGATAATATGGCCATGTATGCTTATCATCAAATGCCAGGTATTGATATGCTTTTTAATAGGTTTGATGAGAAATCGCCTGGGGCCCAGTTTGGGAATATACGTTCTGTTAAGGAATTGGCAAGTGTGGCTAACCAGTTAGGACGACACAGGACACTTAGTGAAACATATGGTGGTGCAGGTTTCGATCTGACTTTTGAAGATATGAAGCGATTAGGGGACTGGCAATACGTATTAGGGGTGAACTTCCTGAATCAACACTTTTCCTCTTACACCTTAACAGGAGCCCGTAAATACGATTGGCCAGGTTCATTTAAACAGCATGCTCCCTGGTGGGACAACTACAAGTACCTGAACTATTACTACAGAAGGTTGTCTATGGTCTTGTCATCGGGGAAACAAAAGAATGATATTCTGGTTATTGAGCCAACTTCAACCATTTGGATGTACGATTCCTACGTAAAAAGGGAACAGGACATCTGGAGCAAAATGGGGCATAAATTCCAGTGGTTTGTAACCAGTTTAGAGAAAAACCAGGTAGAGTATGATTTAGGTAGCGAGGATATTATCAATAATCACGGTTCAGTTGATGACAAGAAGTTTGTTGTCGGTAAATGCAGTTATTCAAGAGTGGTAATTCCGCCAATGACAGAAAACATCAATGAGTCAACTTTCCTGTTGTTAAAAGAATTTGCCGCTAATGGAGGCGAAATAATTGCATTTTCAAAACCTACCCGGGTTGATGGTGCCGAAAATGAAGAAATCGTTTCATTGTTGGAATCTGAGCCTGTTAAATATTTTTCAGGATTGAGCCCAAAAGTAATTAGGGAAGACCTTAAAAATATTGACCTGGAATTTACCGAACAGCAAGGTGGTAACCTTTATCATAACAGAAGAAAGATGAAAGATGGGCAGATTCTGTTTTTGGCTAATTCCAGTTTAGAGGAAAGCACATCAGGTCAAATTCTCATTAATGGGAAAGATGCCGTTGTTTTGGATGCGTTTACCGGTAAAATAAAAGATTACAGCGAGATCCGTAAAGGCAACCAGATAGAACTGAAATTTTCATTGCACCCCGCTGAAAGTTTGCTGCTGTTTGTTTCAGAAAATTACCTGGAGGGGTATGAAGAAACTAAAGAAAGTAGGGGAATATACCTTCAGGCCATGTCAGGCATGAAAGTTAACAGAAGCGAGGATAATGTTCTTACAATAGATTTTTGTGATTTAACAATTGCAGGTAAACCAAAAGAGAAAAACCTGCATACGGAAGTTGCATGTTCAAAAGGTTTTATGGATAATGGATACTACCGGAGTAACCCATGGGGAGGGGCAGTTCAGTATAAATCGAATATTGCCAATAGAAAGTTTAAGAAAGGCACGGGATTTACAGCATCCTACTGGTTTTCGATTGAAGATGAATTTGATTATTCCGGTTTTTCAGTTGTAGTTGAGAATCCAACAATCTGGAAAGTGTCACTGAACGGACAGGAAATAAAACCAAAAGATGGGGTATGGAAAATCGACCAGTACTTTGGGGTTTATCCAATTGGAGACCGGGTTAAACAGGGTAAAAATGAGATCAGGATTGATTGTTATCCGATGAACATTATGGCAGAGATTCAGCCAATTTATATCATGGGAGACTTCTCATTGAAATCTGTTGAAAAAGGTTGGGTAATTACAGCTCTCCGTGAGAAACTCAATACCGGAAGCTGGAAAAAACAGGGGCACCCATTCTATCCCTGGGGAATGAATTATCAAAAAACATTTGAGATTAGTGAAAAATCAGGATCGTATTATGTGGGTTTGGACAAATGGAAAGGTACGGCAGTCGGGGTTACAGTTAATGATGAAAACGCTGGAACAATAGCATTGCATACCGACAGGCTGGATGTAACTTCATTCGTAAAAGAAGGAAAAAATGAGGTGGTTGTTGAAGTGGTTGGAAGCGTGAAAAACCTATTTGGCCCATTTCATAATAATCCAGCTCATGGTTTTATAAACTGGGGAAGTTGGGGCAATGTCAAGAGTTATCCGGAAGGTGAAAAATACCATCAATTGGACTATGGTCTTATGGGAGATTTCTATTTGTTGGCAGGACATTAGGGGAATCAGTTAAATAGTTTAATCAAGTGCATCCCTCATGGTATTAATTCATTTAATATTTGCACAGAGACCGCTGTTGAAGTTGAAATAAAAAAAACAAAGTTATCGGGAGTTTAATAAACTGAGGGTTCTTCCCCATAAAGAATGGTAAAAATGCTGTTGATTTTTATCGCAGGCAACAAGCCAAAATGGGGATTGAACCTGAAAATAGTAGGCTTTTACTGCATTCTGCAGAAGATATTTCAGAAAAAGCAGAGCATATTTCCCCGTGAAAACTTTTTAATCAAAGGTTATGCAGGAGTCTGGTCACTTATTGATAATCCTTTTTCTGCAGGACGCAATCCGATAGCCGGACTTCTGTTTTGGGGAATTGTTATGGCAAAAGACAAACCAAAACCTGGGAGCTTAATGATTTCAAAGCTAACTGTAAAATCAAAAATAAATAAATAATGAATAGTAAAAATAATTCGAATATAAAAGTAGGGTTGTTTGGAATTGGTCTTGAATCTTACTGGAATCAATTCGAGGGGCTTTTAGATAAGCTGGTTTCTTATCAAAATATCATAAAGGGTAAGATAGAAAGCTTTGGAGTGGAAGTTGTTGATGCAGGAATGGTTGATACACCTCAGAAGGCAAAAGTCGCGGGAGACCTGCTAAAGACAAATGATGTGGAGATTGTTTTTTTATATGTGTCAACTTATGCCTTGTCTTCAACTGTTCTGCCAATAGCACAGAAAGTTAAAGCACCAATTGTAATATTGAACTTGCAACCTGTACCTCAGTTGGATTACGACACGTTCAATAAAATGGGAGATCGTGGAAAAATGACAGGTGTTTGGCTTGAGCATTGTCAGGCATGTTCGGTACCGGAAATTGCATGTGTTTTTAACCGGGCGGGAATCGGCTATGATTTTGTTTCCGGATATCTTGAAGATCAAGAGGCCTGGAATGAAATAAAATCATGGACCGAAGCGGCTCAAGTGGCTTTAACGATGCGTAACAACCGGCTTGGTATTTTAGGTCATTATTATGCAGGGATGCTGGATGTGTATACTGATATTACCAAACAAAGTGCTGCATTTGGAACCCATATGGAGTTGCTTGAAATGTGTGAACTAAAAAAGTATCATGATGAAGTTACCGGGGATGAAATTGAAAACAAAATAAATGAATTCAATACCTTTTTTGAGGTTATTCCTGAGTGTGAAACCAGTGAAATTAGAAGAGCTGCCCAAACCTCAGTTGCTTTGGACAAACTCGTAAGGAATCATGATCTGGGTTCGTTGGCGTATTATTACGAAGGAGTGGACGGGAATGAATATGAAAACATTGTCACCTCGGTTATAGCTGGAAATACATTTCTTACCGGCAAGGATATTCCTGTTGCCGGAGAGTGTGAGGTGAAAAATGCCCAGGCAATGAAAATTATGTCGGAGTTTGGTGCAGGTGGTTCTTTTTCCGAATTTTATATGCTTGATTTTAAGGATGATATCGTCATGTTGGGGCATGATGGACCTGCTCATTTTGCGATTGCAGAAGATAAGGTTAAACTAGTTCCGCTTCCGGTTTATCATGGGAAGCCCGGGAAAGGGCTTTCAATACAAATGTCCGTGAAAAATGGGCCTGTGACCTTGCTTTCTGTAGTTGAAGGTAAAGATGAAGTGTTTCTTCAGTTGGCTGAGGGTGAGTGTGTTCCGGGGCCTGTTTTAGAGATTGGAAATACAAATAGCAGATACCGCTTTTCAATTTCAGCAAAAGAGTTTATCAATCAATGGTCGAAAGGAGGGCCAGCCCACCATTGTGCAATTGGTATTGGGCACATTGGGCACAAGATTGAAAAACTGGGAAAAATCCTGAATATGAAAGTTGTAAAAGTTTGCTGAGAAGATAAGGAATCGATAATCAGACAAATGCTTGAAGAACTGAAAGAAAAAGTATTGACGAAATGTAAACAAGTGACATGGTTGTGATTAACCTTAAGGAATTTTAAAACTAATGCCATTTTATGTGTTAATTTACACACGGGTATTATGCCGATAGATATTTAAAACTCAATGATAAACGTAGTGAAATTATTGAGTAATTTTAAATACTAATCGGTATAAGTGTTGAAACTGAAAAAGTTCCAATTGCAGAAAATGCCCCAGCGGATTACATAAACAGTATTTGAAACTGGGTCTTTTCGAGGTAGTAGTCTGATAAGTTGAGCCAGGCTATATTTTATTTTAAAGATCGCTTGCGAAAATCCGATGGCGTGATTCCAGTTTTATCTTTGAAAAGACGGCTAAAGTAATAGATAGATTGAAAACCTAATTCATAACTGATTTCCTTTACACTTTTATCTGTGGATAGAATTAATTCCTTCGCACGCATAATCCTTAACTCTAAGTGGTATTGATGGGGTGATATCCCTGTATATTTTTTGAACATTTTTCTGAAATAAGAGTAGCCAATATTGCTTTGTTCAGCTAATTGCCTGAGGTTAATGTTCTGTTCAACTTTTTCGCGCATTTGAAATCGGGCCTTTTGAATTACTTCTTCAACTTTATTGCCTGTGAAAGTTCGTTGTTTGTTCAGTGCGATAATGTACCCTAACAGTTTAATTACAAGTCCGGATGCAATTTGTTGGTATCCTGGCTCTTCCTTTTGCATTATCTCAAATATTTTATAATAAGTGTCAATAAATTCTTCCCTGATCCCAAAAAATAAAATCGATTTGTCCTTAGGGATCATGCTATTTGATAGAAACTTTTCAGCAACTGTGCCTTTAAATCCAATATAATATTCAGTCCAGCCAATTTTCGAAGATGGCCTGTATCTATGCCATTGCTCAGGGCGCAGTAGAAATACATGCCCCGGTTTTACAGTGTATTTACCGGTTTTATCTTCAAAAACGCCTGTCCCTTCTGTAATGTATACTAGTTGAAATTCTTCCAAAATACGTCCATTCCCCCATGTGAAATAATATCCGGTTGGGTGCTCGGAAGACGGATATGTATATTTTTCGGTTGGCACTATTTTCGATTTTCCGGTAACGTTAAGAAATAATCCCCAGTCCTTATCTTCTTCGGCAACGGTGAGATATTTTATAAAATCATTCATTATTAGTCTAAATTGTATAAATCAAATGTCAATTTACGTGTAGCCTGGGTTTTATTCATAATGTATTTGTGCAAGTAATGAATAGATCATATGATGATCAAAATTATTAAAAACATTAAGAAAATTAAATAATAATTCAACTGGATAGCTTTGCATATTCAATATAAAGAAAGATCCTAATGTTCAAAGCTAACTGTCTCCCAAAAGTGGTTTTTATTCCGGAATAAAGTGTCCGAAAAACATAAGGATTCAAACCTGTTAAGGGTAGTATATTCAGTCTTTTACGATGTTTTTTTACCAATGAAGTTGAAGAGTTTGTTAAAAATGAAAAAACCTCACAAGTACTAACTTGTAAGGTTTTAAATTTTATTAGTGAACCCAAGCAGAAGAGTATCGAACTTTTTGATGGAAGATTTTGAGGGTATGTTAAAGTTTATGAATGCTGAGACTTAGAAAAAGAAATTCAGATTATAAGTGATTCAAGAAACACGTTAGCTTGCTTTTTATAAGGCTACCTTCTCTCAGTAATGTTCTTTTATCGTATTTACTCTATTGTCAAATTGTAGAGATGCCATTGCTCAGGGAATATTTATATTTGTAATGTGATTGCAGAAAAAAATATCAACTTATACAAATCACTTTTCCAAGGTAGAACAGATATTTATGCAGTTCGTTGGGAAAAGGATGGACGGAGTGGATATATGCCAGCATACAGGGTTGATTGGACTGATTACAACAAACACAAAGCGCAGGGAGGAACTTTTAAAGATTATAAAAACAAAGTACATTTACCATTTGACAATTCTGCAATTGAATCACACTTCTCAGGGAAAGAAACTTGCGGTATTTATACTTTACTCGAAGACAATACTTCGTTTTTCATTGCAGTTGATTTTGATAAACAGAATTGGCAAGAAACAATTTTAAAACTACACAATACTTGTTCAACCTTTAAAATCCCATCTTATATAGAGCGTTCCCGTTCTGGAAATGGTGGCCATTTATGGATATTTTTTGAGAGTGCTTTCCCTGCACAACAAAGCCGAAAAATAATGTTTGAACTGCTACGTCATTCAAATATAATTTCACATTTTGAAAAAGAACCAAGTTTCGATAGGTTGTTTCCAAATCAGGATTATCATTCGGGCAAAGGAATGGGAAATTTGATTGCACTTCCATTTCAAGGAAGCTCAATGGTTAAGGGTAATTCGTGTTTCATAAACCCCGAAAATTTTGAACCAATTGAGAATCAATGGGAATTTTTAGAATCAATTAAGAAGGTTTCTATTTCGGAACTAAAAAACCTGTACGAAAAATTATTCGATGTTCAACCAAATGAAGTCTTTACTTCAAATTTGGAGTTTAACAAACCGTACGAGCTGGAAATAGTCATAAGTAATCAGATTTACCTTAAACGGACACAGTTAAGTCAAAAGCTAATCGTTTTTCTACGAGAACAATTGAATTTTTACAACTCAGATTATCTTGCGAAAAAGAACCTTGGGAAGAGCGTTTTCAATACCGAGAAGTTCTTCAAGTTAATTGAGGAGTCAGAAAATGAGGTAATGATTCCACGAGGTTTTTCGGCATCATTGGTTCAATTCTGTAGCAAAGAAAAGATTCCTTTCAAAATAATTGATAACAGGGAGAAAAAAGATTCTATCGATTTTGAATCGGAGATAACATTACAAGACCATCAGGAAATTGCACTTGAAAAAATACGTGAAAAAGATTTTGGGGTAATTGTTTCTCCACCGGGTTCAGGCAAAACAGTAATAGGACTTGAGATAATTGCAGAAAAACGGCAGCCTGCTCTAATTATCGTTCATAGAAAACAGTTGTTTGACCAATGGATTGAACGCATTCAGGATTTCCTAAAAATTCCGAAAAAAGAAATAGGACAATTTGGAAATCAAAAGAAGAAGATTGGTAAACAGATTACTATTGCCATGATTCAATCTTTATCGAGATTAAATGACTATAACAAAATATCGAATGCCTTTGGAACAATTATTATTGATGAATGCCATCATATCCCCGCTAAATCCTTTCGTGAAGCAATTGTCAATTTTAATGCGTTCTATTTGTATGGTTTAACAGCCACCCCCAAAAGAAAAAACAACGACCAGAAACTAATTTTCGTTTATATCGGGAATATTCTACACCAAGTTAATCAACAGCAATTTTTGGCAGAAAGAAATATTAAAACAGAGATAAATATTAAGGAAACAGAACTGTTTGCACCTTTCGACTATAAAATAGACAAATACGAAACTATTTCGAGAATCTTAGTTCATGACACCCAACGAAATTCGTTAATTCTTCATGACATTGAAAACAATGCAAAAAGATTCAAAACAATTTTGATTTTATCTGAACGGAAAGCGCACGTTGACATTCTCAATCTTTACTTAAAAGACAAGTATGAAACAATTACAATTCATGGAGATGATGCGGAAAGTGCCAGAAAAAGCAAAATTGAACAAATAAAACAGGGGCATTTCAAGATTGTAATTTCTACAGGTCAATTCTTTGGAGAAGGCATTGATATTAGTAACTTGGAGTGCTTGTTTATTGTTTATCCATTTGCTTTCGAAGGAAAATTAATTCAATATATTGGTCGAATTCAACGTTCAAAAAATCCACCTGTAATTTTTGATTATCGTGACTCAAAAATTGGTTACTTTGAAAAGATGTTCAAACAACGAAAACGATATTATAACAAACTACTAAAATAGATGCCAGAGAGTCAAAATATAGAATGGAAAGAAAGTTGGAGGGATGAATACCTCAAATGGATTTGCGGTCTTGCCAATGCCAAAGGTGGAAAAATTATCATTGGCAAAAATGACAATGGAGAAATTGTCGGTGTTGCAAAGGCAAAACGATTAATGGAAGATATTCCTAACAAAATTCAAACACAACTAGGAATTATTTGTGATATTGATTTGAAAAACGAAAATGGAAAAGATTACATCGAAATTGATGTAAAACCATACGATGTGCTAATCTCATATCAGGGCAAATATCATTACCGAAGTGGTAGCACCAAACAAGAACTCAAAGGGAATGCGCTCAATAATCTTCTGCTTAAAAAAGTAGGAAAAACGTGGGACGATGTTGTTGAACCGCGTGCTAACATTGCAGACATTGACCTTTCAGCAATTGAAGCCTTTAAGAAAGGAGCTACGGTAAGTAAAAGATTGTCTTTTATTGCCGAGGAAGAAAGCCTTGAGCAAATACTTGATAACCTTTTACTGTTGGAAGGTGGTAGCCTTAAACGTTCGGCAATACTGCTGTTTGGCAAAAATCCATGTAGATTTTTCATAAACGCTTTTGTGAAAATTGGCAGGTTTGGACAAACCGATGATGACCTGCGTTTTCAGGAAGTTGTTGAAGGGAATACTTTTCAATTAGCAGATAAGGTCATAGAAGTTCTTGACCGAAAGTTTTTTGTTTCTCCAATTTCTTACAAAGGTTTACAGCGTGTAGAAAGTTGGGAATATCCTTATGAGGCGATTCGTGAGGTTATTTTGAACGCTATCGTGCATCGAGATTATATGGGAGCGCCAATTCAAATAAGTGTTTACGACGATAAACTCATTGTATGGAATGAAGGTTCACTGCCGGAAGACTTGACTTTTGAAGATTTGAAAAAGAAACATTCATCTCGTCCACATAATCCAATTCTTGCGAGTGCTTTCTTTAAAGGTGGACTAATTGAAGCTTGGGGACGTGGAACAATAAAAATCATAAACGAATGTATAAAGGCTGGACTACCTGAACCAATAATTGAGTATTCTTCCGGTGGAATAAGTGTAACAATTTTAAAGAATCAGTTTAACGAAAAAAGTTTAATTGAAATTGGATTAAGTGCAAGGCAAATAAAGGCTGTAGCATATCTTAAAGAAAATAGAAGCATAACTAATAAAATTTATCAGGAAATATGTGAAGTTTCAAAAGCAACTGCAACGCGGGACTTGACAGAATTAATTGATAAATTCAAGCTACTAGGGAGGTCTGGAGAAGTTGGAGCAGGAACATCGTATAAATTGATTGGCTCATAATTGGCTCAATTGGCTCATAAATGATTCAATATGGACTCAAATATAATTATTCTTACCGAAGCAAAAGCTTTTTATTCCTTAAAATAACTGTGAAATATCAATCGAGATAAATTTGGAAAATATCCGAATGAATTGAGAAGTTTAAATGCTGGAAAAGTCATGCAAAGTTGGATCAAGAATAGCAAAAAAAAACAGGGGTAGACAAATCATACCCCTGTATAGAAAAAGTGAACCCGAAGGGACTCGAACCCCTAACCTCCTGATCCGTAGTCAGGTGCACTATCCAATTATGCTACGGGTCCATGATTGCGTAAAAGCGCTGCAAATATAATACTTTTCTGATATAATGATCAAATAAAAGGAAGTTTTTTTACTGCTCGTATTTCTCCATTTTATCGGCAATGGTTACATCTTGTTGAAAGACAGTTTGAATCTTAATGTAGGTCATCATTTTTTGAGTGCCATTTTTTTCTAAAACCTGATGAACACGCTTTACCAAATCCATGATTTCATCGTATTCCCCTTCAATTACCGTCTCAAATGGGCACACTTTATATTTTAACCCGGATGCTTCAATTTCTTTAATTGCATAATCTACCAATTCATAACTGTTTTTTCCTTCAGCCTGCGGTAGCACTTGAAGGGCCAGGTTAATCTTGTTGTTCTTCATTTTCTTCTTCAGCTCTTTTTTTGTTGTTGATTAGGAAGTTGCGGATTTCCTCAGCAGATAATGCTTTTACATTGGTAATAATAATATCGTCTTTCAAAAAATTACCATACTGGTTACATTCCCTGATAAATGAACTTAATACTTGTTGCAGGTTTTGTTTTAAAGGAAAAAGAAATAACGATAATGCAAATCCGTTTTCAAATTGAACTTCTTCAAGTTCGCCTTCACTTTCACGTAGGTAAAAGCCTAATTCACTTTCAACAATTTTCTGTTGTGTTTCAGTAAAATCTTCATCTATATTGTGTTTCATAACTGAAACAAAATACCGGATCTTCTGGTGTTTGCCACCAAGGCCGGTAGATATGAAAACCTGTTGCTCTTCCAACAAAGAGCTTTGTAAAAGCATACGGCTTTCCTGAAGGGCCAGAACTGCCCAGGATTTTAATATACCTTCGGCTTCTTTATGATAATCTTCAATAATACGGAAAGCTTCTACCTTATCAAGTCCGGCTAGTTTGACCAAAACTTCTTTTTTAAGTTCCGTTTCGGTTTCCTCATTATTAAGTATTTGCGGTGCACCTTCAATTAAGTCTTCCGAGGCTTCTTCTACACGAAGTGATCTGGCTGTGTCAAAATATTCGGTTTGGAGCTCTACATCAATTTGTTCTTCCAGAATACTAAAATTATCAGGAAGTGAGTCAATTGCCTCCTGAATTTTTTTTAGGTTATTGTCATCCATCATAAATCGTTAATACTACAAAGTTAAACGAATGTTGAAAGTATGCACGGCTTTTCCCGAATTTTTGAAAGTTTTTTTAAAAACTTAAATATCTTTGCAGGGTTATTTTTATTTGATTCAAATTAGTATAATTTCAAGATTAGTGGCGTGAGGCTTTCAGAAGTACCAAATAATGAGACTGTAATTATCACGAAAGTTCTGGGGCATGGTTCGTTTAGAAAGAGAATTACAGAAATGGGCTTTGTTAAAGGAAAGGAAGTGAAAGTTGTTAAAAATGCACCATTTAGGGGGCCCATTGAATTTAAAATACTTGACTATAATATTACTTTACGTCGATCGGAAGCTAATTTGATCGAGGTTGTTTCTTTGTCTGAAACGAAAGAAAAGATTCAATCGAATTTTGAAGGGGTAATCGATCAGGAGACTTTAAAACGTTCGGCTACAGAAAAAGGCAAGGAAATTAATATTGCACTTGTGGGAAACCCAAATTGTGGCAAAACAACCCTTTTTAATTACCTATCCGGATCAAAAGAACATGTGGGGAATTATAGCGGAGTTACAATTGATGCCAAAAAAGCCAGCTTTAAAAAGAATGGTTACCGTTTTAATTTAATTGACCTTCCCGGGACTTACTCACTAACTGCTTACTCTCCGGAGGAAATATATGTGAGAAAGTATATTTGGAAAGAAACACCCGATATCGTCATCAATGTAATTGATTCTTCAAATTTAGAACGGAACCTGTTTCTGACAACTCAACTTATTGATATGGATATCAAGGTTGTTTGTGCATTAAACATGTACGATGAGTTGCTGAGAAATGAAAATAAGTTTGATTATGAACTGCTGGGGAAGATGATTGGTATTCCAATTATTCCTACAGTAAGTTCAAAAGGAGAGGGAATTAATGAATTGTTAGATAAGGCAGTTGATGTTTATGAAGATAGAGATCCGATAGTTCGGCATATTCATATTAACTATGGACAGGAGCTGGAAAAATCAATTGTTAGAATAAGATCGAAGATTAAAGAAAATAAACCGATTACGGATAAAATTTCATCACGATTTCTGGCGATAAAACTTTTGGAGAAAGATAATGAGACTCTTTTCAATTTGTCTAAATATTCAAATTTTGGGGCAATAAAGAAAGTAACACTGGATGAGTCACGAAGAATTGAAAAGATCTATAATGAAGATAGTGAAACGATAATTACTGATGCGAAATATGGTTTTATTGCAGGTGCATTAAAAGATACTTACAAACAGAATAAAAGGCTTGCAAAATCAAGATCGGAACAAATTGATAAACTTCTTACGAGTCCGTTTTTATCCTTGCCGGTTTTTGCGATTCTTATGTTCGGAATATTTTATGCAACTTTTACCCTTGGCAGTTATCCAATGGACTGGATTGATAGCATGGTTGCTGCTTTGAGCGGATGGGTATCGGGTATTATGGAGCCAGGTATGCTCCATGACTTAATATCTAACGGCATTATTGAAGGAACCGGAAGTGTCCTTGTGTTTCTTCCAAATATTTTAATCCTGTTCTTTTTCATTTCATTAATGGAAGATACAGGATATATGGCCAGGGCTGCATTTATAATGGACCGGATTATGCATACTTTTGGTTTACACGGTCGTTCTTTTATTCCCATGGTAATGGGATTCGGGTGTAATGTTCCGGCTATAATGGCTACCAGAACGCTTAGAAGCCCGGGCGATCGTTTGCTGACTATGATGATTATCCCTTTTATGTCATGCAGTGCGCGATTGCCTGTATATGTCCTGTTTATATCTGCTTTTTTCCCAAACAGGCCCGGTTTGGTATTAGGAGGAATATATTTTACCGGGATATTTTTGGCTTTTCTGGTAGCACAAGTATTTAATAAGACATTATTCAGAAATAAAGAAACACCATTTGTATTGGAACTTCCGCCATACCGTATTCCTACATTGAAGAATATTCTTATTCATATGTGGGATAAATCATGGCAGTATTTGAAGAAGATTGGAGGGGTAATTCTGATTGGGGTAATTATTATTTGGGCATTGGGATATTTTCCAAGGGAAAATGAACAAACAATTCAAATAGCGTCGCAGATAGAAGAGTTATCAAATGCCGGTCAAATAGATAATTCTTCAAAAATACAAGAGCTTGAGTTAGAGCTGGAATCTGCCCGCTTACAAAACTCGTATTTGGGACGTATTGGTGAGTTTATTGAACCAGCAATGAGACCTTTGGGTTTTGATTGGAAAATGAGTGTGAGTTTATTGGCAGGTTTGCCGGCAAAAGAGATTATTGTGAGTACGATGGGGGTTATTTATCAAGTTGATGAGGGCGATGAAACTGTTGGTTTAACCGAAAAATTAAAGAATGAAACATATACTTCCGGTGCTAAAAAAGGGAAACAGGTGATTACAGTTCCGGTTGCTCTGGCTTTTCTGGTTTTCGTTTTGATCTATTTCCCTTGTATTGGGGTTATTGCTACCATTCGTAATGAGTCTGGTAAGTTGATGTGGGCAATTTTTGTGATGGCATATACAACAGGTTTGGCCTGGCTGCTTTCGTTTGTAACTTTAAATATTGCCAGGCTGTTTATTTAGTATTTGAACAAAAAGTATACTTTAACGATTTTATGGGTATGCAGGAAGTTTTAACCTATTTGATAATTATCGCTGCGGTATCTGTTGCAGTTTATAAAATCTATAAGGCTCTTCATTTTCAGAATAAGAAAGCAACTTCAGGGAAATGCGGTAGTTGTGCAACTGGTTGTGCATTAAAAGATCTGGATGGTAATCCAGAATGTCCTCCTGAAGAAAACGTTCGTTTTGTCCTTAAATAGAATTTTCCATAGTAATTTATAACTAAAAGTTTTCATTCTTTTGGTAGATAATTTTGCAAGTGATATAAAATTTATAATTTTACATGTTCATACATATGAACAAATTATTTTTGAAAATGAATTTAAAAATAGATCATTCAAGTCCCATTCCATTACATGCTCAGGTAGAAAAACTTCTTCGGGAAATGATAGAACTTCCTGAGTATAAAGATGGAGGCTTTCTCCCAAAAGAAGTTGATTTAGCTAAAAAGCTGGGCATTTCAAGAAATACATTACGACAAGCAACCAACAAGCTGGAATATGAAGGCTTATTGGTTCGTAAGAAAGGTGTTGGTACCAAGGTTGCTGAAAAAACAGTATCTACACACCTTCAGCATTGGCATAGTTTTACGCAGGAAATGAATGAAAAAGGGGTGAAGTTTAAAAACTACATGCTACAAACCGGGTGGGTTGAGGCGGAAGAAAAAGTGGCTAAGTTTTTTGAGCTTGAAGAGGGGGAGCATGTACTTAAACTTAGCCGGTTACGTGGCGATGATGAAGGACCTTTTGTTTATTTTGAGAGTTACTTTCATCCTAAAATTGGATTAACAGGTGAGGAAAATTTTAATCGTCCGCTATACGATATTCTCGAAGAAGACTTTCATGTTGTACCCACTTTCTCGAATGAAAAGATTAAAGCCCGTTTAGCTTCAGTAATTACCGCTAACAGATTAAAAATTAGCAAGGGAGAACCTGTTTTGGTACGTGAACGATTTGTGCTTGACCCGGGACAGAGGCCTTTGGAATATAATGTTGGGTTTTACCGGGCAGACAAATTTACCTATACAATAAATATTAAACGATAATTCAGTAATGAGTAGAAAAATTGCAATCGGTGTCGATGTGGGAGGTAGCCATGTTAGTTGTGCCGCCTTCGATTTAGTAGAAAAGAAATATTTAGAAAATACACTAGTTGAAAGTGATTTGGATAATCATGCAAGTTCAGAGGTGATTATTGGTGTATGGGGTGATACCATTAAAAGAACAATGAAAATTGCAGAAGATAAGAATATAGCTGGGATTGGTTTTGCAATGCCTGGTCCGTTCAATTATGAAAAAGGAATTTCATTGTTTACGGGGCAAAATGGAAAGTACGAAAACACTTACGGTTTAAATGTTCCTGTTGAACTTCGAAAATACTTAGATCTTCCGGAAAACTTTAAAATTCGTTTTATCAATGATGCCACTGCATTTGCGATTGGCGAAGATAGGGTTGGAAAAGCAAAAGATGTGTCGAGGTCATTGTCCATTACATTGGGCACTGGCTTTGGATCTGCATTTATTCGCGATGGTTTACCTGTTCTTGATGGTGATGAAGTTCCAGGTCAGGGGTGTGTTTGGCATTTGCCTTTTGAAGACGGAATAGCAGATGATTATTTTTCTACAAGAGGTTTTTTGAAAAGATACGAAGATAGAACAGGTGTGGGACTTCCCGGGGTAAAGCAACTTGCAGAGCTGGTTGAAACTGACTTAGTTGCCAAAGCCTTGTTTGATGATTTTGGTTTGAAGATGGGACAATTTCTAAAACCCTGGATTGAGAAATCTGGGATTGAAATGCTGGTCATCGGAGGAAATATTTCAAGGTCATACCCCTTTTTTGAAGAAAGCCTGGTTGGTTTTTTGAAAGAACAAAATAGTGATATGAGGATTTCTATTTCAGAATTAAAGGAAACTGCTTCTTTCATTGGCAGTGCAACACTTGCAGATGATTCATTTTATGAAAAGGTAAAGCCATTATTAAAGAAAATGTAAACCTAAAACGCTTATAATGTCCAAATCAAAAATCTCTCTAAAACTCGTCACTCCGGTTTTAATGTCCTTTTTTGTAATGAGTTTCTGTGACCTGGTAGGAATTGGGGTTGATCGGGTAAAACTTGAATTTCAATTGAGTAATACGCTTGCCCAGTTAATTCCTTCAGCAGTATTCTTGTGGTTTTTTGTTTTGTCTGTTCCTGTAGGGATTTTGCAAGACCGAATTGGAAAGAAAAATGTGCTAAACCTGGGAATGCTTATTACTGCATTGGGACTCTTAACGCCATTCCTATTCTACACTTTTGAGATGGTATTGTTTGGTTTTGCTTTGCTGGGGATTGGAAATACAATTGTTCAGGTTTCGGCAAATCCATTGTTGGTTGATGTTGTGCCATCGAATAAAAGATCAAGCTTCCTGAGTTTTTCACAATTTATAAAAGCGGTAGGATCAATGGTAGCAGCACCAATGGCAGGTTGGCTTGCAGCTCAGTATGGCGATTGGAAAATTTTGTTCATAGTCTTTGGAGTAGTATCGATTTTAACGGTTGTTTGGTTAGCTTCATCAGCAATTGAAGAAACAAAAAATACAGAACAAAGAGCAACTTTTGCTTCTTCGTTTAGGCTTTTGGGTAATGGATTTGTAGCAATGATGGTCATATGCATTTTCCTGGTTGTTGGAATAGATGTTGGTGTAAATGCCGTTTCCGGGCAATTCCTGATTGGAAAGTTTGGATCACAGCAAACACTGGCTGAATCAGCAAGGAGTCTTTATTTCTTTGGAAAAATGCTGGGAACCCTTGGTGGTGCAATCATGTTGGCCAAACTTTCTTCCCGTAAGTTTTTTATCGGGTCATCAGTTTTAGGATTAGCATCAATGCTTGTTCTTTTTGCAGCACCAACTGAGTTGTTTGCTTTGATCATTATCTTTATTACAGGACTAGGGGTGGCAAATATTTTTCCACTTGTCTTCTCTCTAACTGTTGAACGTTATCCTGGGCGTGCCAATGAGATTTCAGGATTAATGATTATGGCTGTTTCGGGCGGTGCAGTTATACCTCCGTTAATGGGATGGATTGGTGATATTTCCAGTGTAACAGCTTCAGTAATGGTTTTAGTAGCTGCTGTTAGTTTCATTTTAATCGTTTCGCTTTATGTTGGTAACAAGAAAGTTAATTAAGGTATTTACCCTGATTGGAATTGCGTTGTTGTTGTTTAATTGTACAACCAATAAAAAGGTTGAAAATCAGTTTGATGCCGTCTCATATGTCGATCCTCAAATTGGTTCGGTTCACGGTCGATGGTTTTTTTACACGCCGGCAGCTTTGCCTTTTGGAATGGCAAAATTGGCACCGCACACAAATGCTTACGAAGGTGAAGGCAGTTGGTCTCCACAAGGGTATGATGACCGACATACATCCATTGAAGGCTTTGGACACTTTCATGAGTTTCAGATTGGGGGACTGGTTGTGATGCCGACAACCGGTGAACTAAAAACAGTTCCGGGAACATTGGAAAATCCAGAAAAAGGTTACCGTTCAAGATTTGATAAAGACACAGAATATGCTGAGCCTGGATATTATTCGGTTTTATTAGAAGATTACGGTATCAAGACTGAATTAACCGCTACTGAACGTGTGGGTTTTCATCGGTATACTTTTCCTGAATCTACCCAGTCTAATCTAATTATTGATGTAGGGCATAAACAAGGTGAGAGTAGTACTGTAACAGAGGCTTTTGTACGAATGTCAAATTCAAAGGAAATAGAAGGTTACATAGAAACGTATCCGGTGTATTTGACTTTTTGCGATCCCGGGAATCGTGTGAAGATGTACTTTGTTATTCAACTTGATAAAGAACCAGAATCTTATGGAACCTTTATAAATGAAGAAATTTCTGCCAATAAAAAAGAAAGCAAAGGGGTGGGGAATGGTTTGTATTTAACATTCAGTACACAACAAAATGAACTTGTTCAAATGCAGGTAGGGCTTTCCTACACGAGTATTGAAAATGCCCGTACTAATTTGAATGTTGAAGCTGAAGGACAAACTTTTGATAAAGTAAAAGAAGTAGCTCGTCAAAAATGGAATGAAAAACTAGCTCGAATTCAGGTTGAAGGTGGCAGGGAAAAAGATAGAATTAAATTCTATACCGGTTTATATCATGCCCTGTTAGGAAGGGGATTGGCCAGTGACGTAAACGGCCAGTATATTCAGTATGATAAAAGGATTGGGCAGATTCCGTTGGATGAGAACGGTCAACCCAAATATCACCATTATAATACCGATGGCATTTGGGGCGGCTTTTGGAATTTAGGGCAGCTATGGGCTTTAGTTTATCCGGATTATTTGAGCGATTATGTGCAAACCAACATTGATTTTTACAAAACAAGCGGATGGTTGCACGATGGTATGGCTGCAGGAACTTATACGAATGGGGTTCAAACCAATTTTCAGGCTTTGTTGATGGCTGCAGCTTACAATTGCGGCATTCGTGATTTTGACCTGAAAACGGGATATGAAGCTGCCAGAAAAAATGAACTGGACTATCATGGTCGCAACCTGGGAAATGGTAAATACGATCTGCATTACTTTGTTAAGAATGGCTACATTCCGTCAAAAGACACAACAATCTCAAATGGCTGGGTATTTAATTTTGGGGCTTCACATACATTAGAATATGCTTTCAGTTCATATGCCGTTGCTCAGTTTGCAAAAGCTTTAGGCCATGAAGAAGATTATCAAAAGCTAATGCAACAAGCCGGGTATTGGAAAAATATTTTTGATTCAGAAACAAAATTCATCCGGCCAAGATATGAAAATGGAAATTTTATTGAAGACTTTGACCCCATGGAAGGTTGGCGAGGTTTTCAGGAAGGAAATGCTTACCAGTATACCTGGTATGTTCCCCATGATCCAGCTGCATTGATTCAGGAAATGGGACTGGATACTTTCAATGTACGGTTGGAAAAAACGTTTGCAGAAAGTCAAAAATCCATGTTTGGTGGCGGTAAAGAAATTCATAGTTTTTCTGGGGTGGAGATGCTTTACAATCAAGGGAATCAACCTTGTCTGCATCAACCCTGGTTATTTAATTATTCAGGAAAGCCCTGGTTGACCCAAAAGTGGACACGAACAATTTGCGATGAGTTTTACGGTACTGAAGCATTGCATGGTTACGGTTATGGTCAGGATGAAGATCAGGGGCAATTAGGTGCCTGGTATGTCATGGCCTCCATGGGATTATTTGATGTGCAGGGGCATGCTAATATGAACCCTACCTTCCAGTTTGGCAGTCCTGCGTTTGATAAAATTACGATTCAGCTTGATCCGGATTATTATCCAGGAAAAGAGTTGATTGTTGAAACAACGAATAATTCAACCGAAAATATCTATTTACAATCGGCATCTTTTAACGGAAAACCACTTGAAAACTGTTGGATAGACAGGTCTGAACTAACCGGTGGGGGAGTGCTTCGTTTTGAAATGGGCAATCAACCCAATAAACAATGGGGAGTAGAAAATGCTCCACCATCAATGAGCAACCAATAACTTAAATCAATATAAAATGAAAAGAATAGTAATTGCATTAATTCTGATTTCTCAAATGTTCAGTTGTTCGAACAAAAATAAAGTGAACAATGAACTAAAAGCAAAAGTAGAAACGAATGAAAGTTTCGCTTTTGTAAAGAAAAAGGCACTCGAGATTGTCAAGATGGGTTTTAATGCTGGAGATGGCTATGGCGAAGTATGGATTCGTGATTACAATACGTTCATCGAACTGTCAGTTGAAGTTTATCCGCAGGAAACATTAAAAGAGAATTTGCTTGTATTTTTTAGGTTGCAGCGTGGTGATGGTAACATCATTGATGGTTTTATTCCAAAGAATAAAGCCGTTCAAACCGAAGGCGGTTATGAATACATTTTTACTGATCTGGAACCGGATTATGCCGGGCACAAAAATACTGTTGAAACCGACCACGAAACCTCTTTAATGCAGGCTGTGTATAAATATGTGAAGAAGACAGGGGATACGGACTTCTTACATGTAAAAGTAGGAGAGAAAACTGTCGCTGAGCGTTTGGAGTGGTCAATGGAATTTTTACTGAATCATAAATGGAGTAAGGAACACGGCTTGATTTATGGTGCTACAACTGCCGATTGGGGCGATGTTCAGCATAGCCATCCATGGGGTGTGTTTATTACAGAGGATACAAAGTTTTGCGTAGATATTTACGATAATGCCATGCTTATTATTGCTTTGGATAATATGATGGAGATAATTCCTTCAACAAAAGAGAAATGGCAATCAATTCGAAATGGGATCGCTGAAAATACGATGAAACATCTTTGGGATGAAGAAAATCAAAAATTCATTCCTCATGTGTACCTTGATGGTTCTCCATATCCGGCTGATTTCAATGAAAATGAAATCTACTATCATGGAGGAACTGCAGTTGCAATTGAGGCAGGTTTGCTAAACAAAGAGCAAATCAAAGTATCTCTCGACAAAATGATAGCCAATGTGAAAGCTTCTGGAGCCGGCTCAATTGGCCTGACCATGTACCCTCCTTACCCAGCCTGGGCTTTTGAAAATGAAGGTATGTATCCCTATGGTTATCAGAATGGTGGTGACTGGACATGGTTTGGAGGGCGGATGATTCAGCAACTGGTCAATTATGGTTTTGTGGAAGAGGCCTATGAACAGCTTCTGCCTATGACAGAGCGCGTAATGAAAAATGATGGCTTCTTTGAGTGGTATACTGTGAAAAATGAGCCGACAGGTTCAGGAACATTCAGAGGATCTGCCGGTGTATTGTATAAAGCGATTCAACTTCTGGAAACAGCTGTGGAGAAATAGAACTCAGGTTAATAGATAATAATGAAGAATAATTTACGAAAGTCAGATCAGTATTTGCTCCCGATTAAGAAAACCGAAATGGCAAAAGGGAAATACGATTTATATCCGTCTTTAAAACTGGAAGATGGGAAAATCTTTGTTGGTGTAGAAGGTTTAGCACAGCAGATTGCTACTGAAAAGAAGCTTGTTATTGATGGTTATATCGGTGTATTTTACGATCAGTTAAGAAATAAGCTGGAGAATGAGCTTAAAAAACTTGGAAAAACAGTTCATTGGATAGATGTCAATTCAGCAATGAAAACTGAAGAAGAGATTGATCGTTTAATTGAGCCGTTCCTTGGGGGTGACGATCCCATATTTGGTACAAGGGCAACAATTGATTTGATTGATTTTTTTGATGAAAATGAATTGTTTGAATGGGAAGTAGATGAATCTTTTGACATCAATATCTTAATTGGCCCCGGAGCAGCTCTTGCAAAATGGGGTGCAAAACTGATTTATGTTGATTTGCCCAAAAATGAACTTCAGTTTAGGGCAAGGTCACAAAGTATCCTCAATTTGGGATCAAGTAAGCCAATGGCTGTTAAACCCATGTACAAACGCTATTATTTTGTTGACTGGGTAGTGCTAAATAAACACAAGCAGGAAATCCTTTCTAAAATTGACTTTGTCGTTGATGAGCAACGTATTGATGAGATTTCCTGGATGCGGGGAGAAGTTTTGCGTAATGCGTTAAAGGAGATGGCCAATACTGTTTTTCGTGTACGACCATGGTTTGAACCGGGTGCATGGGGCGGACAATGGATCATTGATAAGGTTGATGGTTTAAACAAAGATGTTATCAACTATGCCTGGTCTTTTGAGTTGATTGTGCCTGAGAATGGACTACTCTTTGAAAGTGATGGCAATCTGCTGGAAGTTTCTTTTGATTGCCTGATGTTTCAGGAAAATAAGTCCGTACTTGGCAGGCATGCCGGGCAGTTTGGAGTTGAATTCCCGATTCGCTTTGACTTCCTGGATACCTTTGATGGGGGTAATCTTTCTATTCAGTGCCACCCACGCCCTGAGTATATGAAAAAGCATTTTGGGGAAAACTTCACACAGGAAGAAACCTATTACATCCTCGATGCAGGGGAAGGGGCTAAATGTTATTTGGGATTTCAGGATGATATTAATCCTGAAAAATTTGAAGCAGATCTTCAATATAGTTTCGAAAATAAAAAAGAGATTGATATAACGAAACACGTGCAAGTACATGATTCACATAAACATGACTTATTTCTAATACCACCCGGTACAATACATGGATCCGGTATGGATAATTTAGTACTTGAGATAAGTACAACGCCTTACATTTTTACTTTTAAAATGTACGATTGGCTTCGGGTTGATTTAGATGGAAAGCCCCGCCCAATTAATGTTGAAAGAGGAATGGATAACCTTTATTTTGATCGGAAAGGTCAATATGTAAAAGATAAGCTTATTTCAAAGCCCTGTTTATTGGAAGAAGGTGATGATTGGAAACTATATCATTTGCCGACCCACGCAAAGCATACCTATGATGTACATCGTTTTCATTTTAATTCAGAAATACAAATAAAAACGGAAAACCATTGCCATGTGCTTTCCCTGGTTGAAGGGGAAAGTATAATTGTTGAAACAGCGAATGGACTAAGTCAGCGCTTCAACTATGCTGAAACTTTTGTAATTCCCGCTGCGGCTGGTTCATACAAAATTAGTAATGAATCAGAAAATGAAGCTATAGTTGTTAAAGCCTTTATGAAGTAATTTTTTCAAAACCCAAAACGTTTAAAAATGAGACGAATACCTTTATTGCTTTTATTAACTGCAATTTTCTTTAATTCATGTACCGTTAATACCAAAGTGGTTTGGCAAATAGGGGAAAGTGATAATAGTGCTGCTGAGTTTGCACTTGCACCCAACGACTATCAGAATTACATTGCCAATGATTTTGGTTGGGAAGATAAATATTTTTTGATTGGCATATCTGATTCAAAGAAAGACTGGCCATACATTATTCCCGGAACAAGTGATAGTTGGGGGGGAACATGGGGAACTTCAGGTTGGCGTTCAAGTACGTTAACTATTCTTTTTGGAATAGATAAGTTGCCTAAATCAGGTGATTGGAAACTGATCGTTGATATTCTTGACTGCAATTCTGAAGATTTGCCTTTGTTTAAGGTGAGTATCAATGGAAAATCCTGGAAGTACAGAATTCCGGCAATTAATGAAAACAATACAATTGATGGTGAAATTGCAGCTGCATCTGAATACTTGATTGAAATTCCTGTACCTAAGGATTTAATCAAAAAAGGGGGTAATGAAATTAACCTGACAACATTGGAAGGATCATGGTTAAAGTTTGATCAGGTAAAATTGGAAGGACCTGAAAGAGTACGTTTAACTGAAAACAACCAGGTTTATTTACGAAGTGTTGAAGCTGCAGATTACGAAATTGATAATGGAAATGAAAAAGCACAGCCTTTACTTGTTGATGTTGAACATTTGAGCGGAACACCGGACTTGGAGGTCATACTGGATGGGAAAAAAATAGTTAATGAAACCATTGAGAAAAAAAGATATACCTTCGAAGCACCAATGCCTGCAGTAGCTTCTACTGTTAAAAGTAAGTACGAAGTTTGGGTTGATGGTATCAAAATTCAATCAGGCAAAGTACAGCGCGGACCTAAAAAGTTAATTACACCTGCTGGCTATGTTGATACAAAAATTGGTACAGCACATTCCCGCTGGATGATTGCACCGGGGCCCTGGATGCCTTTCAGTATGGTGAAATTAAGTCCGGATAACCAGAATAATGGGTGGCAATCTGGCTACGAACCTACTTTTGAGTCGATTGGAACGTTCTCTCATATTCATGAGTGGACTATGGCTGGCTTAGGTACAATGCCAACTAATGGGACTTTGCAAACTAAAGTTGGTGATGAAAAAGATGTTGACAGTGGTTACCGTTCCCGAATTAATAAAGAAACTGAAGTTGCCCCGCTTGGTTATTATAGTGTTGAGCTTGCAGACTACAATATAAAAGCAGAGCTAACTTCAACCACCCGTTGCGGATTTCAGCGCTACACTTTTCCAAAAGACAGAGCAGGGTCAAGGGTTTTGCTTGATTTGGTTATCCCTTCAGAGTACAAGTATAATTCACTGGAGGCGTACATCAAAAAGACGGGTGATTTCACAGTTGAAGGGTATAGTCATCAGCTATCACCCAATACATGGGCTGGAGGAATTTCACAGGAATACATTGTTCATTTTGTAGCTGAGTTTGATCAGCCAATCTCAGGTTTTAGTGTTTGGACAGAAAACGGTGTCCGGCAAGGTAAAGAAGAAATAAAAATAAAAGGGGCTGAAGATGTAGGTGCTATCGTTGAATTTGAAACCAAAGAAAATAATGTTGTACAGCTTCGTACCGGAATTTCTTATGTGAGTATTGACAATGCCCGTGAAAACCTTGAAACTGAAGTTACAAAACCTTATGGATGGGACTTTGATGCTGTGCGTAGTGCAAATGTAGATACATGGGATGACCTTTTTAGAAGGTTGAAAATTACCAGCAATGACAAGCGTGAAAAGATGCGTTTTTATAACAACATGTACCGTTCAATTTGTAGCAGAAACATTTTTAGTGATGTGAATGGAGAATGGATCGATGCTGATGAAAGGCTACAAAAAATGGATGATCCGTTATCGCCTGCATTGGGTTGTGATGCTTTTTGGAATACTTTCTGGAACCTTAATCAGTTCTGGAATTTAGTAACTCCGGAATGGAGCAATCGCTGGGTAAAATCACAATTGGCGATGTACGATGCAAATGGTTGGTTGGCTAAAGGGCCGGCAGGAATGGAGTATGTGCCGGTTATGGTTGCTGAACACGAAATTCCGCTTATTGTAGGTGCATACCAAATGGGCATTCGTGATTATGATGTTGAAAAAGCTTTTGAGGCTGTTAAAAAAATGCAAATTACCCCCGGACGAGTTGTGGGTGGTGGGTATGCCGGCAACCGTGATCTTGTACCATATTTAAAACACAAATATGTGCCCTATGATAAAGGACGTTTCTCAAATACATTGGAATATTCTTATGATGACTGGACAGTATCGCAATTTGCGAAAGCATTAGGTAAAAAAGCAGATTATAAAACTTTTTTGAAACGTGGTTATTACTGGAAAAATATTATTGATTCAGACACAGGTTTTGCCCGTATGAAGGATTCTAAAGGTAACTGGTTGCCTGATTTTGATGCTTACAAATCAGGGGCAAACCATCATTATGTGGAAGGTAACTCATGGCAGCTAACCTATTTTGTGCCGCAGGATGTACCTGCATTGGCTGAAGCAATAGGGAAAGACCGGTTTATTGAACGATTAGACTGGGGGTTTGAAGAAAGTGATAAGACACGTTTTAATGGGCTAAATGACCAATACTGGGATTATCCGGTGATGCAAGGGAACCAGCAATCCATGCATTTCGCATTTCTTTTTAACTGGGTTGATCATCCCTGGTTAACACAAAAGTGGAGCAGGGCTATTTTAGATCGTTATTATGGCTATGGCATTGCAAATGCTTATTTGGGCGATGAGGATCAGGGGCAGATGAGTGCCTGGTTCATTATGGCTTCAATAGGTTTATTCCAAACTGACGGAGGATGTCGGGTAGAACCAATTTATGAAATAGGAAGTCCACTATATGAAAAGATCGAAATTGATTTAGGCAATCGATTTGGTCGCGGAAATAAATTCATAATCGAAGCAAAGAATGCTTCACGTTTGAATAAATACATACAATCAGCAAAGTTAAACGGTGAACCTTTAACTGATTTTAAATTTCCTGCCAGTAAGCTACTTAAAGGAGGACGATTAGAGTTGGAAATGGGGACTGAGCCAAATAAAAAATGGGGGGTAGTTAGTGATAAAGATTAATTTATTATTTAGGTTTTTAATAAATCATCTTCGCTGTTTTTCAATGGTTTATGGTGTTAATCTGTATTGATCTCTATTCGCGTCTTTGCGGGTTCTTATGTTCCTTTGCGGTTTATTTATTTGGCATTGATAAATTCATATTTAATTTATTTCATTGG
>JANQII010000157.1 GCA_028282195.1 Prolixibacteraceae bacterium | reverse complement strand
GATGTGTTTTTCATAGTTCTACATTGGTTATTGAGTGTTGTATATTCATTATTTTCTTGCTTTCCCCTAAATTCATATTTGTGTATAAAGCATAGCTACCAGTAGGGACGAGGAATTCAATCACGAGAGTTTGTGATTGGATCATAAAGCTCAACACAAACACATCCACTACATCAACAACATTTAAGCAACATTGTGTTAACGGTTCCAGCGAGGCCTGAGGGAAAGAGTAACATCGTGTTAACGATCCCAGCGAGGCCTGAGGGAAAGAGTAACATCATGTTAACGGTCTCAGCGAGGCTTGGGGAAAGGAGCAACATCGTGTTGACACTTAGAAAAAGGCCAATTTGTTAGCAGCAACACATTGTTACTTCTCCCAAACAGATAAAATTACAAGCGTTGCAGGCCTACGAATGGGAGACAGAGGTCTCGTTTAAGGTCTTGCAGGCCTACGAATGGGAGACAGAGGCCTCGTTTAAGGTCTTGCAGGCCTACGAATGGTTCCGCGAGGCCTAAAACTAACGTTCGTAGGGCTACGAAAGCCTCAGCGAGGGTAAAAAGTAACAATCGTAGGGCTACGAAAGCTTGCCCGGGCCCTAAAAGACCCTGTCGTAGGGCTACGACAGTTCATTTTGCATTCAGGACTTGGTTTCGTAGGCCTACGGGACCAGAAATTTTGCAGTCGGCACCCATTTGTACATCAGCAGAAGGTTTTGTCCCGATACAGGGAGACGAGAAATTCAACAATGCACCGATTTATTTCAATTGATAATTGATTGGGGCGCAAATTCCGTCCGGGAAAACGGTTTCCATAAAACAACATCTCACGCCGGACGGTTAGGCTTACGCCTTTTATACCCAGCGCTAACGCACTGGGCTATTAATATTATGCCCCTGCCTAATGACAGCTACCGTGTGTACACAAATACTATTCTGAAAAAAGCAAGAAAATAAGAAATAAAAAACAAGAAATAACGAATAAGAAAGTGATGAAAAAGAAAGTGATGAAAAAGGCAAATTTGGAAGAAAACTTTCTGATTTCTTATTCCCTGTCTGCCATCCCTTCGGGAGGAAATCCGACAGGCAGGCTTATTGGATATTTTAAATTAAAAATGTTAATAATTTTATCAATACACAATTTTAAAAAAGATGTGGACACACGGTAGCTAATGTCAGGCAGGCCTTCAGGGCCCTTCAAAATTCAGGCGTTAAGAGGTTAATCCGTTAGTTCATTACCAGAAAGACGGTTTCAGGAAACGATCTTTAGCCCGTAGGTCTTATATTTTTGTAGCCCAGGGTAAACGATCCCGGGAAACCGGGAGAGTGCAACCCTGGGATTAAAATGTATACGAATAAATTAGGCGCAACTGATTGGTAAATAATAGCTGGTACGATCGCATGCGCCGCATTAATTAGGTCTACAAATGATAGGATTGATAATTTCCGTCCGGGAAAAGGTTTTCCACAAAATAATATCTCACACCGGACAATTGGGGTTTGTGGTTCTTTACACCCAGCGCTTAGTTTCACTTCGCACCGGGCTATTGATATTTAATCCCTACGGGATATCTACTGAAGACTGAAAACCGGAATACAATGGGTTATTTAACTAAAATTATTTAAGTTTGTGCAAACAAGTAACCAATGGAACAAATTGCTCAACAATTGCCCCATTTACCACAACATAAAATAGCGGAACTGGAAACAATTACCCGGCAGATTATTGAAACCGGGATGGCCTGCATGGTTATTTTATATGGCTCATATGCCAGGGGGAATTGGAAAGAAGTGCCGGGAAAAAATAAGTGGTTTTTCAACCCTGAATTCAGGACAGGCAAGAAAAGTGATTACGACCTGTTGGTGCTGGCCAAAGATGAACGGGACAGCCAGGACTTAAAGAACAGGTTGTACAAAATGTTCGACCATGCACCTACAGCCGTTCAGGCAACCGTGGAAACCCTGGGTTTTGTGAACATGCACCTAAGGGAAGGGCAATACTTTTTTACCGAGATCAAAGAGCAGGGGATTATTTTATATGCAGATGATCATGTAAAACTGGCCGAAGCCGAAAACCTGACACCGGACCGCCTTAGGGAAATAGCGGAACGGGACTTTAAACATTGGTTTGGAACAGCCAATACTGCTTTCAAATATGCCAAATATGGAATAAGGGATAATGATTACAAGAAGGCAGCATTTGAGTTACAACAAGCAGTCGAACATTGCTATACGGTTATTGAAATGGTTTTTAGCCGCAATAACCCGTATGAGCACCGTTTGTCTGTATTACGCATGAATGCGCAACGGTACGTTCCTGAGGCAGCTAGCTGTTTCCCGCAAAATACGGAAGAAGAAAAAGGCCTCTTTTCACACCTGGATGCCGCTTATATCGGTGGCCGCTACATTGATGAGGAACATTACCGGGTAAGTAAAGAACAACTCGAATACTGGGAAAAAGAAACTAAAAAACTCCTTGAACTGACAAAGAAAGCCTGCCTTGCAAAAATTGAGGAGCTCACGTAGATTGATGCTGGATGCTCGTCATCCCGGACGCAATGAAATAGAGATCCGGGATCTCCATCCGGTTGATACAGACCCTGATAACTAAAAGGAGACTACGACTGGAAACGGGGTGATAATTGAAATGTTCAGAAATTCCGTCCGGGAAAAGGTTTTCCACAAAACAACATCTCACGCCGGACGATTGGGGTTGGTGTTTCTTTATACCCAGCGCTTCGTTTCACTTCGCACCGGGCTATTGATATTTAATCCCTACGGGATATCTACTGAAGACTGAACACTGGAGCTTCACCCATCCAAAACCGTCATTCCGGACGAAACGCAGTGAAGATCCGGAATCTGTTTCGGCTAACTCAAATGCCAGCCTGGATATAAAACCCGTAACATGCAACTCGCAACTTTCAGCTGCAACTGTGACTGTGACTGTGACTGTGAACTAATCATTGGTAAATAGTAAATCTTGCAGCTTGTTACTGAATTCACTGTATCTAAAAGTCCTCTCCCATTCTCATACAGACATACTAATATACTTCCTCAAAAAAAGTTGACACTAGCAACCCACCCAAATTATTTATTGATCCACTTTTATTGCAAAAAATTAAAATTGAAAATAGTCCTTTTTTTCTTGTTTTTATTATTGACAATAAGTAACTATGTAGCATATTAATCCTACAAGCCCCATGAAAACAAATTACCAATTAGAACTCGCTTATAACTTTGTTCAATACACCAATAAAAACATATTTTTAACAGGAAAAGCAGGGACAGGTAAAACTACATTTTTACATCACTTAAAAGAAAAGCTTCCAAAACGCATGATCGTAGTAGCACCAACCGGAGTAGCCGCAATTAATGCAGGTGGCGTTACCATTCATTCATTTTTCCAGATGCCTTTTGGTCCCATCTTACCGGGGCGAATGCAAGCAAATCAGAATAACGAATCGAGAAGTAACCGGGCCACTCAGGCAGCGATCTACAAATTCAGTAAAAGTAAAATCAATATTATCAAATCACTGGATCTGCTGGTTATTGATGAAATTAGTATGGTACGGGCTGACCTGCTGGATGGTATTGATGAGATTCTTCGCCGTTTTCGGAAAAACAACAAGCCTTTTGGCGGGGTCCAATTATTGATGATTGGTGATTTACAGCAATTGGCCCCTATTGTGAAAGATGATGAATGGGAACTGCTGAAGGAATATTATCCGGGAATGTTCTTTTTCAACAGCATAGCCTTACAAAAATCACAATATACAAGCATTGAACTGAAGCAGGTTTTTCGTCAGACTGATAATGACTTTATTTCTATTTTAAATGAAATCAGGGGAAATACATTATCCGAAGATTCACTAAAAAAACTACAAGACCGCTATCAGCCAAACTTTCAGGCAGGAACTGATGAAGGATATATCCATTTAACCACTCATAACAACCGGGCTAAAAATATCAACGATAAAAAATTAAGTAAACTCAAAACAACCAGCCGAATATTTGAAGCGCAAAAGGAAGGTATATTTCCGGAACACGCCTATCCTACCGAGGAAAAACTGGTTTTAAAAGAAGGCGCGCAGATCATGTTTGTAAAAAACGACAGTTCACATGACAAGCTTTTTTTCAATGGCAAGATTGGGAAAATCATTGAATTTGATGGCGATGAAATTATCGTTAAATGTTCCGGCGACCCATTCAATATCACAGTTCATCCTGAAGAGTGGCAAAACCTAAGCTATACCATAAACAAGGAAAGCAAAGATATTGAGGAAAAAATAATGGGTACCTTTACTCAATACCCGTTAAAACCGGCATGGGCAATTACCATTCATAAAAGCCAGGGCTTAACCTTTGAGAAAGCAATTATTGATGCGAATGCCGCCTTTGCTCACGGACAGGTTTACGTGGCACTTAGCCGCTGTAAAACACTGGAGGGAATGGTATTAAGCAGCCCAATAAGCCAGCATGCAATTATTCATGATCGTTCAGTCTCAAAATTCAGTGACGACGCAGCAGAAAACCAGCCCGACCAAAATGTACTTGAACAATCAAAAAAGGAATTCAGCTTATCGCTTTTAAACGAGCTTTTTGATTTTAGCGAAAGCCTAAAACTACTTTACTACTGCAATAAGCATTTAAAAGAAAACGCTGAGGCCATTTTAGGTAACTTACCGGAAAAACTGGCCGGCATTATTCCTGATGTAAAGAATCAGCTGGTACTTGTTGCTGATAAATTCAGAAATCAGTTGCAAACAATTTTAAATGAAGGGAATGAAAAACTCTTTCAGGAAAGAATAGTCAAAGCCAGCGCTTATTTTAAAGATCAGAATGAACAAATGATTGTTTCCATGCTGGACCAGGCAAGCTTTGACACCGATAACAAAGCAGTTGAAAAAGCAGTAGGCAATTTAATGGATGAACTTACAAACCTTACCAATATAAAACTCATCTGCCTGGAAGCCTGCTCTGATGGATTTGAACTTAAACGCTACCTGGAAACACGCGCCAAAGCATTTATTGATGAAACAGGTAAAAAACGGAAAACCATAGAAGAACCGGCACTTGATACTGTAGAACACCCGGAGGTCTTTAACCGTCTAAAAAAATGGAGAAAAGAACTTGCTGACAAAAATGACCAACCGGCATATTGGGTAGCCTCCCAGAAAGTATTGATCCAGCTTTCAAACCAACTACCTGTTACAGGCAAAGAATTATTGTCAGTAAAAGGAATGGGCAAAAAGAAACTTGCACAGTTTGGTCTTGAAATCCTTGAAATAATCGCATCTTACCGAAAAGAAAAAGGCATGGAAGTACCCGAATTGCCCACATCCATCGAACTGCCTCCCCCTGCTCCAAAAATTGACACAAAAAAAATTAGCTTTGATCATTTTGAATCGGGCAAAACAATAACTGAAATTGCAAAAATACGGGAAATGGCCACATCAACAATTGAAGGTCATTTAGCCCATTATGTGGGTACAGGCGATTTAAAACTGGAACAATTCTTAGACAAACAAAAAGCTGAATTAATTGAAACCTATTTTAAACAAAATAAACCAGGTTCATTAACCGAAGCTAAAAACAACATTGATGGTGATGTTAGCTATGCTGACCTGCGATTTGTCCTGAAACACATTGAGTTTAATGGAAATCAAAATCAGTAAACACAGCGAGGTTAATCCGTTAGTTCATTACCAGAAAGACGGTTTCAGGAAACGATCTTTAGCCCGTAGGGCTTATATTTTTGTAGCCCGGGGTAAACGATACCGGGAATCGGGAGAGTGCAACCCTGGGATTAAATGTGTATACGAATAAATTAGGTGCAACTGATAGGTAAATAATAGCTGGTATGTTTTCATGCGCCGCAATATTTGAATTGACAATTGATATGTCCGGGAATTCCGTCCGGGAAAACGGTTTCCATAAAACAATATCTCACGCCGGACGATTGGGGTTTTGTGTATTCTAAACCCAGCGCTTCGTTTCACTTCGCACTGAGCTACTAATATTATTCCCTTACAGGGTAAATTTTACGATTACTGATCGGATGACCCGAAGTCATCCGATCAGTAAACAAATCATTCCAGACACATTCTTAAAATGACTTCCTGATCTATATTTGCACAATATTGAACCGAATTGTGCGTACTGAAAACTAACGTACATTTCTACATATTTACGGATATTTTACGTACATTTGTAAAAAATAGATAAAATTATGAGCACAGCAATTAAAGAACAAGCAAGATTTGACGCAAGGCTTCCCAGGGAACAAAAACAACTTTTTGAGAAAGCGGCATTTTTGGGTGGTTACAGAAACCTTACAGATTTTATTATTCAAACAGTTCAGGAAAAGGCAAAAGAAATCATACAGGAAAAAGAACAAATAATTGCCTCTGAAAGAGATAGTCAAATCTTTTTTGATGCAATAACAAACCCAAAGGAACCATCTAAAACATTGAAAGATGCCCTGGATGACTATAATGCTTTTGTTGCAAAACCTAAATGAACAAGCCCGCAGCAAACTAACGGGGTATCAAATGAAGTTTGCTTTGCAAACGATATAAGTTTCCGAGCCCAAGGGTCGGGGTATTAAACCATAAAAAATGATTGAACTATTAGACAAAAAACATGATCGGAAAGATTTTGATTGCGGAAAAGGGCTTTTGAACAATTATCTTAAAAATCAGGCAGGACAAGATGTCAAAAGGAAACTATCAGCATGTTTCGTGTTAGCAGAAAAGGGGACAAACAGGATAAAGGGATATTACACACTATCAAACAACAGTATTCCATTAAGTTGCTTCCCTAAACATATTCAAAAGAAACTCCCTGTATCTTATGTTTCAATTCCGGCCACACTACTTGGAAGATTAGCAATTGACACAAAATTTCAAGGAAAGGGAATCGGAAAAATCTTATTGATAGATGCATTAAGGAGAAGTTTTGAAATCTCGAAAGAAATTGGCTCATTTGCGGTAGTTGTTGACCCGATAGACGAAAAAGCAGAAAGGTTTTACGAAAAGTATGACTTTATAAAATTACCTGATAGTGACAAAATGATTATCGCAACCAAAACACTGAAAGGACTGTTTGATTAAAGAAAACCGAATTTTTATTATTTTTTTGTTTATGAAAGCTAAAGTTTTTGCCTATATCTGGGAATATATTGTAAAAGAGGATTATCTGCTGGAATTTAAAAAAATCTATGGACTTGAAGGTGACTGGGTGAAGTTATTCAGAAAAGCAGATGGTTATATAAAAACCGATCTGCACCAGGACGCTTTGAACACAAGTAGATTTCTAACAATTGACTATTGGGAAACTAAGGAGAGTCGGGATAATTTTCGAGAACAATACCTGAAAGAATTTGAACTTCTTGATCAACATTGTGAAAATTTTACAGAACAGGAAAAATTTGTAGGTGATTTTAATCTTTGCACGAATAGATTATGATACTGACTATGTAAACAAAGGACTTAAAATTAAATATCCACCATCGAAGAAGATGGTTTTATAGATTATAATAAAAAACGAAGTACAGTGTATATAAGCACATTTAGCCAACACATATCTTAGAAGCTGTCTAAATTTTATTTTTCAGAATGATTATGATGTATTTTTTGTTTAGACGACTTGTCCCGGTTTAACCAACGATTTTATTTAAGTAGATCATCTTACAAAACTAAATACCTCTTATAATGCTTTTAAATATCAGCTAAAAAATCATGTAATTAT
>JANQII010000134.1 GCA_028282195.1 Prolixibacteraceae bacterium | reverse complement strand
AACCTACTATATAACAAAAATCCATCACGCACCCTTTTATTCCCTAAAGGGACTCCCGGCGCACGGGATTGCCCCTTTAGGGGATAGGGGTGCGGAGGGAATAAGGATGCATAATTAACATTTTATGCTGTTATTCTTTTTGATGTTGAGTTTTCAAATTCTGGGGGACTTAGTAGAAAAGTAAATACCCAATTCATAACCTTATTGGTGCTTACTACAGAAAAAATGTGTTTATAATGTTCTTTCTTTTTCATGGAACGGTATTTTGGGTGCAGCGATTTAAAATCGCTGATTATATTGGAAGTTAAAAATTCCATACCCAAAAATAAGTTGGAAGTCAGAAATCCCTGCACCTGGTCAACTCATCAACAATTGCAAAAACAACGGGGCAAATCTCACAATTTTTGAGGGTAAGATTGAGTATTTGAAAGAACCGCTTTCTATTTGTATGTGGATATTCCCGGCAAGCTCTGGGTCGATTTTCATAAACACTGCAATAATTATCTCCCATTAAAAAAGGGCAAGGCGATTGATTAAAAACATAATCTTTATCGTCATCAACAATTAAATAAGAATCAATAAATTCTGCCGGTTTTTGTTTTTGTGATTTTGCCAGTCGCTCAACATCCTTATGAATGATAATCGGACTAATGCTTGAGCAACAGTTGGCACAATCCAGGCAATCAAACTCCTCAAAAGCTTTATAATGCAAATCATGAACAATTGAATCCAGGTTTTTAGGTTTCTTCTTTTTAAGTTTCTGAATAAGTGCAGTGAATTCCTGTCGGCGGTTGGCCGTCATTTCTTTCAATTCCTCAGGCTTGAAATACGGGATGCTTCCTTCCATTTTTACGTTTTTTTCTTTTGAACTGGGCAAGGAATAAACCTGCAATAACAACGCATATTCCAATGATCTTTTGAGTACTTAACTCATCACCAAGAATAAAATATGCCAGGATAGCTACAAATACCGGAATGGCATTGATAAACATACTGGATTTGTTGATGCCAATATTTCGGATACTGTAAGTATAAAGTAAAAATGCCAGGATTGAAGCAAAAATTGCAAGTTTTACTATGGCCATAAAAGCTTCCTGGTTAAAAGGTGTTTGGAAAGTTTTCGAAGCTTCGAAGATTGCCCAAAAGGGTAGAAACATGAATATGCCAATGAAGTTTTGCCAACTTACAATCGTGTAGCTGTTATAACGGTGAGCTAATTTTTTAAGAATAACCGCATAGCCGATTGTAGAAAGAACTGCAACAAATTCGAGTGCAATACCTAAAGGCGAGGCCGCAAACCCAAAAGACTTATTTAATACTACCAGGCTCACTCCCATGAAAGATATAGTTAAGCCCAGAACATTAGTCCAGCTAAGCCTCTCTTTGTAAAAATACCATGCAGCAATTGGTGTAAATAATGGGATTGTAGCTACAATTACAGCTGCAACGGTTGATGAAACATACTTCAACCCAAAACTTTCTCCCATAAAATAGAGAAAGGGTTCAAAGAATGATAACAATATCATTAATTTGATGTCTTCTTTTCTTATTTTCTGAAGTTTTTTGATCGCACTTGAGAATGCAAATAAAATGACAGCAGAAATAGCTATACGGAATAAAATTACCGTCATTGGCTCATAAGCTTTGTAGGCAATTTTAAACCAGATAAAAGAGAAACTCCAGCAAAGCATGGCCAGTAAGGCAGCCCCATAATATTTCAGGATATTGTTTTTCATTCAACGTTTTTAATCAGGCTGCAAATTTAGGTAAAAAGAAGAAGTAAAACATGTAAAAGCTCAGTATCGTTAGTATAAGGGATGTCATCTTCCTGAAAGATGACATCCCTTATTATAGTTTCACAAAAAAAACCGGAACCTTCAACAAGGCCCCGGTAAGACTTACTTTGGTAAAAGCAGGCTAGAACTTCCCGAATTTAAAAACCAATCCTGCGGTAAAGCCTTTCAGGATATCCGGGTCGGTATTAAGCATTTCAACGTCTGATGTGAAACGGTAGCTGGCAGATGCTGCAAGCCTGAAATGACGTGTCATGTTGAATTCCAGTTCAACTGCTGGCTCAAGCACAAAAAATACGTCAGAGTCTTCATCATCTGACCACCAATAGTCCCAATGGTTATGATTCTCGATATATGCTACACCACCAATTCCAAATAATACGGGAAAAGATAGATGAACTGGCATTCTGGAACCAATAATGGGTTCTACAAAAATACCTCCATAACCGCCAGCCAGGTTATAATCAAGATCATTATCAAATATATTGTTGTAGTCAATATCATTAATAAAACCATAACCACCTAAGCCGATAGCAAACGAATGGTCAATGATCCAACCTCCACGTGCACCACCGATGAATGCATCTTTTCCATCAATTTCTGAATAAGCAATGCTTATTGCACCATAGCCGCCATTTGATCTTCTTTTTGAAAAGATTGTAGATATTTCATCCGGATCACGATATTCATCTTGAGCATATAAAGACGAAGCGCAAAACACTACGATTAAAAGAATTACTAATTTCTTCATGTTTCTATTTGTTTAATTGTTTGTTTTTAAAAGGTATATTTAAAAGTAAAGGCAAAATCAAAAGGATGTAGCTGAAAGAAGTTCTTGCCAAAAAGATTAAAATAAGGCTTAACTTCAAAACCAACGGACAAAGGCACATCCATAAAGTTGTACTCAACAGCAGCAAGTGCATCCAGCCCTGCAATGGGTCCAGTCCTTTTTTTGTAATAGTAAGGACCATGCAAACCAACAGGATCATATGCATTCCAGCGTTCATAGCCCACATGAATACCAAAACCATAAATGAAGTTTACCTGGTTTGTGAAATCGAATAGCCCCGGGTTATGGAATTCTTTCATTCCGGTTAGTTGAATGCCCCTGTTTCTTGTGCTAAGCAACGCTTTGTAGGAGACAAAGTCGTTGGCAAAAGCACGGTATTCAAATCCTGAGGTAATCCCTCCCCGAATACCAACTGCCTGACTTTTCCCCTGAGCATAGCCTAATGTCACGACTGAACCAAAAAGTAATATAAGGAGAAGTTTCTTCATAGTGTAATAGTTACAGATTAATTATCGTTGATTACTTTTCCTGAACCACTAATTTTGCTATGTATTTCAGGTGTATTTATAAAAAGCACATCACCACTGCCGGATATGCTTACGTCCAGTTTTTTCTCAACATTTACATATGCGTCACCACTTCCAGAAATTGTTACATCACAAAATTGCTGAAACAGGTCATATGAAAGAATTTTTCCGGAACCACTGATAGCATAAGAAGTTTCAACAGCTTCACCAGATAAATTGATTCTTCCAGAGCCAGAAATTCGTGCACTTACTTTTCGGGCTAATATTTCAGTGTGAATTTCACCAGAACCAGACAGTTTGGTTTTTAAATAATCAGTTTCAAAACCGCCTGTTTTTATGTAACCGCTGCCACTTAATGAAATTTCTTTTATCTCAGGCATTGTTATAAAAACTTCCATTGGTCGGTGGTTGTGCAAGTGATGTCCTGAACGGACACGGATCTTTAACTTATCATTGTCAATATCTGTTACAATAAATTCCTGAAGATTTGATTCTGCTGTTACTTCAACATTGAATTCATCTCCGGGAACTATCTCTACAACAAATGAACCGCTTGATTGAACTTCATCAAAGTGGGTTACCCACCTATTTTGAGTTTCTGTGATTCCATTTCCATTGACTGTAAAATCTTCCAGGCAGGAAGTAAGGCTTATAAAAAAGGCTATAGCTATAGCCAGGCTAATCGTTTTCTTTTGCTTCATGACTTTAATTGTTTTCTTTTGAATAAGCTTGATGTTTTCTTGTTATCTGTCTTTATGGACAAGCTTTTCAAACAGAGGTTGCAATTTCTGTATAATTTTTTAAGAGATTATCGAGAAATATTTTTCTTTTTTCTGAATTACCGGATTCATTACTTTGCTGGAGACAATTGAATACAGTTGAAAATGATTGAAGACAATTGGCTTCTACTGTATTAATAGTCTTCAATGGTTCAAAGCTTTGTAAACGATTAATAAGGTGTAAATGTGAATATTTTTAGAACGATCCAGATCGCATAAGTTTTAATTGGATTCAATATTCACTTTCCCTGAAACTGCTTTGATATAAAGCTTTTCATCTGCTTCAGGATTTTCTCCGAAATGTCCTTTTAACCTTGAAGTTCCTTCTTTACGATCAATCTCTTTCCGTTCAGTTACTTCAACTTCCCGGGGGAAATCAATTTCTGCTTTTGTTTCATCTATTTCAAATTGAAATTCAGATTCTACAGGGAAATACAGGTTAACATCTGTTGATTTAGATTCGATGAAAATATTTTCAAAATCAGGCATCACATTCTCAAATTCAAGATCACCATAAACCATTCTCATAGTAGCCCTTTCCAACAGATCGTTCACACGAAAATTAGAGAAGTTCCCACTTGCTTCCATTGTGCCAATTCTTCTTAACCTGAATTTGTCCCTGCGTGACTCAATTGTCAAATCTTTTAGTTCGATAATTTCTACTTCAGAAGATTTTCCGGAATAACGAACCTTATCACCTTGTTTAATATATACATCACTGTAGCTGGATTCTATGTTCCCGTTACTCATATTATTAACCGTTGCATCTGCAAAATTCAGAATAAGGCGGGTATTGTTGGTAAAATCGTGGGCTTTTAGTTTTCCGTTGCTAAGTCTTATTTCCAGTTCGCCCTGGTAGTCATCCATGTAAATGTCGCCAAATTTGTTTTCAATTTTCAAAGGATTGGTAGCCGGTAACCAAACTTTATAATCTATTTCAATACTTCCATCAGTTTGTAATAAAGTTTCTTTGAATTTGAGGAACTCACTTCCCAATTGTGTCCTGTTTTTATCAGCAATGGTTCTTCCGATCAAATAATGCTGACTTTCAGTGAAATCAAAGTCAATATTGTCCAAAGCTTTATCTAATCTGGATAGCTTTTTCTCTTCAACTTTCATTTTTATTTTAAAAACAACGGAATCTTTTTCCCAGGTTGTGAGTTCAATTTTTCCATATTTGTTAGTGATTTCGATGCTTTGTTCAGGCGTTACCTTAAACCGTTTCTCAAACTCACGGGTTTCGGTAAACTGAGCCAGTGTGGCTGTACTTCCGGCGAAAAGTAAAACCAGCATAAAAATCAAACGACGACTTAAAATTATATTCTTCATGACTTAGCAATTAATCTGTTCCAGTACTTCATCTACCAGTTTCATGCGGTAACGATTGTTTTCTATCATAGCTTCAATAACCTCCTTGTTGGCAATATTTTCCTTTAGGTCTTTTCTCAAATCCATGTACATGCCTTCCAGTTCAAGCAGGTCGTTTTCAACTTCCATTTGTAATTCAGGGATTAGCTCATAACATTTGCGGATTTCTTTCATTTTCCCATTAACTTGCTGTGCATAGTAAGCTTCTGCTTCAATTAATTCACGAACTTCAGGATCGAAGTTAGCTGATAAGCGAATACCATTTGAAGGTAAAATGAATGAATTCACAACGATACCCGAGCCTATAAAGATAACAGCAAGAACTGCAGCTATCTGTAGCCATCTCGACTTAGCCCAGTGTTTCTTTTCTTTATGCTGAAGTTGTTTGTTGAGCTTCTCCCAAACATCAGGTGATGGTTCGTAAACATCAAATGATGTTTTATTATCTGTAATAAATGTTTCTAAACGATCTTTCTTCATGCTGTTTGCATTTGTTCGTTACTTAAAATATCCTGTACCCTGCGTTTTGCCCGCATATATTGCGATTTTGAGGTTGATTCGGTGATGCCCATTATCTGGGCTATTTCACCATGATCATAACCTTCGAGCAGGTATAATGAGAAAACGATCCGGCCACCTTCCGGTAATTTCTTCATGGCCTTGAGAACTTTGTCAACCGTCAATTCTGTTTCATCTGCTTTCTCTTCTGATGGCCCCTGATCGTATATTTCCTCACAATACACCAGATCTAACTTTCGCTTTTTTATGGCATTGATGCAGGTTCTTATGGCAATGGTTTTTACCCAGGTGCCAAAGCCTGACTCGTAGCGAAAATGATCCAGTTTGGTAAAAGCCTGCAAAAACACCTCCTGAAGCATATCCTCTGCATCCTCACGATTATTCATGATGCGGTAACACACGTTAAACATCGCTTTGGAATATAGCTGATACAATTGAAAGCGTGCACGGTCACTGCCGCGCTTGCAATCTTCAATCAGGTCTTGATGTATAAATGCTGCTTTTCCCAATTCTTAGTCTGTTTTCGCTATTACTGACAAGGATTTTTCGATAGGGTTGCAATCGAGACTAAATTTATTAAAAAAATGCGGATAGATATGGAATATGAATAGGAAGAATTACATGTCGGGGCGAATTGCTATTCGCCCGTAGCATGAAATATGGGTAAGAAGGATTGAAAGTCGGGGCGAATTGCAATTCGCCCGTAACTGTTTTGTATATCTATAATCCAGGCAATGGATTTTATTTCAATCTATCTTTGTCCCATTTTTTTGGATTGTTAATGATGTATCTGGATATATTAATTAAAGCTTGTTCATTTCTTATGATATTTTCATAATAGTTTCTTTGCCAGATTGAGCCATTTGGAAATAGTCTCCCGTTTGGGGCGAATAGCAATTCGCCCGTGCTGGATCTTTCTTCAAATTCATCTCTTCTTATCTGATTTATTCTTTTTGTAGTAGCACCTTTAAATCCACGAATGATTGCTCCAATTGTATTTGATGGCGATCTAAATTCTCCGATAGAATTACATTGCTGCGGAGTTTGGTAATCAATCTTAATAATCCCATGAAGATGATTAGGCATAATGATAAATTCTCCTAATGAGATGTTGCTTCTAATTTTTGTTGTTTTTAGCCACTCCTCTCTTACAATTTCTCCAAATTGATTTAAATGATTCGCTCCATTAATTATTTCTCCAAAAAGGTGTTTCTTATTTTTTGTGCATAGTGTGATAAAATAAAGTCCTTTTTGAGAATAATCATATCCTTTTAATCGGATACTTCTCCTATTGTGCTTTTCAGGATTGAAAAAGTATTTTGACATTTTGGGGTGGTTTTAAAAATTTAAGTTTCATGACAAGTTATTCATTCGTATATTTTGCAATTATTTCTTCATGCTGTGGAAACTTTTCAACCAACTCTTTTTTTGTGCCCAGAACAAAATCTTCAAAATCAAAGCCAGGAGAAACAGTACATCCAACCAGAGCATATGAATCTTTATTTAAAACTGAAGCAGCGAACCAGTGATTACCTGGTACAATAAGTTGAGGCTTTTGACCATTTTTAAGATCAAGCCCAATAATGTGTTTTGAAAGATTACCGTTTACTGAAATGGTAAAAAGTTCTATTGGCGAACCTTCATAAAAATGCCAGATTTCATCCTGCCTGATTTTATGAAAGGCTGAAAAAGTATTTGAGGTCAAAAGAAAATAGATGCATGTTGAATAGTTTCTTTCGCCATTATAGGTTTTATTTAATGAATCTTCTTTTATTGTGCCATCACTACGATAAGTTTCGATGAAATATCCACCTTCGGGATGAGGCATTAAGTTTAATTCATTTATGATTTCCTTAATTCTGGTTTTCATTTATGTAATACTTTCTCCATGATTTTATCGTAGCGGCTATCCATACAAATGCTTATGTCTGTTGTTACAAATTTTCCATTATAGAATAAACTGAAAATTGTAGCAGGAGTAGGAGCAGATTGCGCTTGTTCCAGTGTGTCGAGTTTTATAATTTTCAATGGGAGCTTTCTTTTTTCAGCAGTTTTAACTAACGATTCTGTTACGTGATATTCCGAAAAAGGACATCGATTGGAGTAATAAGCAATAAGTCCATTTTTGTCTGGACACTCACCACTTACGACTGACTCATTAAACCTTGGATTTTCCGCTTTGGGATTTAACTTTTTTACCAATAAACTAAATCCGGAAGTGGTTTTTTCACATTCTTCAAAACCTTGACGCAGTAACCATTTAGTGTCACTCATGAAGTGAAACTTTTTTGTTCCCACAATGGTAACCAAGCCATTCATCCCTTTAGACGAAGCTTCATCGGCCGCTTTCTGCAACAGGGCTTTGCCGTAGCCATTCCCCTTATACTTTCCTGAAACCCAAAAACAATTTATTAATAAGTAGTTTGGAGCTGCAATCGGAACCCATCCATTTTCAGCAGGAACATATTCAATAAAAACCTTGGCCCGTGCATCTATTCTCTGAAAAGTGTAGCCATTCTTAAACTCTTTTTTCAACCAATCTTTTTTAGCCTGGTAGCTTTCTTTGCATTTTTTATCAGAAAAAGCACAGCAAATGTGCTCTTGTTCAATGTTGCCTGCATCAAGTTTTATAATCTGTTCCATATTATGTTGAGCGATTTTAACTGCTTAATTATGCCATGTAACCCATTAAATTTTTAGCTTAAATATAACCAAGATTTTAAAGGAATTAATAACAGGAACTTAGTATATTGAAAAAGTTGTGTGCTAGTTAATAGATGTGATATCCAAATCTCCTTCCCTGAAAATGATAGGTTCGGTTGCCTGAGGATTCTTAAAAATTACCATGTAATGGTAGGTCTTTTCTTCAAAATCTTCAAAATAAAAATTCCAGGTATAGTAGCAGTTGCATCTACAATAGTTTCCATCTTTACAATCGTCTGTAATAATTAGTTTAATTGTGTCATTTTCAATTTCAGTAGTTGATGAAAAAGGAGCGCAACAGAGATAGTTAATCCCAACGAAAATATTCAATTTATTTTCTTCTATTGAAAAGTGAATAGTGTCTTTGTTTTCAATCAAAGCACTTTTAATATTCATCTGTTGCCCATTACAACCACCTGACTCATTATTTATAAATTGAATATTTGTATGTGAAGAATCATTTTCGGTTTCTTCTTCGCATGGTATAAAAATGGCAAGCGAGAAAAGAATTAATGCAACTAATCGAAAGGTTTTCATCTTGATGATAATTGGTTTTAGAAAAGATGAAAGCGAAACAAAATGGTTGCTTATTTTGAACATTATTTCTATTCAGAAAGTTTGAAAACTTCTTCAGATTCATAAATCCGATATTTATTTTTATTTGATTGATTAAATATCGAATTTATCATTGCCTGAGCCACTGTAATATCCATGATTGGGCGATATTTTTTGAACACATACTTTGTAAGCCATCGTGATATCTTCAACGCTATTTTTTCTCCGGTTCGGTTTTCTTTTCGATTTCCATCAAGCATGGATGGCCGCAAAATTGAGATTTGTTTAAAACCAAGTTTTTGAACAGCATCATCCAGTTGCCCCTTCATTTTAGTATAAAAAACATTCGATTTTGAATTTGCTCCAATAGATGATACAAGTACATAATTAGAGATTCCATTCTTCACAGCTGCTTCTGCCACCTGAAATTGGTAAGTATAATCAACTAAAAATTGTTTTTCTTTTGAACCTGCATTTTTTAATGTTGTTCCCAGCGTTGAAAACAAAATATCTCCTTGTATTTCATCCGACCACGAATATATATCGTTGAAGTCTACAATGTGCTCAACTAGTTTTTGATGTGAAAAAATAGTGGGTCTTCTGGTGAAAATATTTACTTTTTCAAATCGCTCATCTTCCAGAAGAAGCTGGATCAGCTTAGTTCCAACTAAACCGGTTGCTCCTATAATATTTGCAGTTATGTTGTTCATTTAGTATAAATTAAAAACCCACCTCTTTGGTGGTGGTCATGTTTAAAGGGCTGTGCCTTGATCTTCATACAAGAAAATGTAAACTATCGAATAAACCTGCCTGTCGGCAGACAGGAAATATCGAATCAGAAAGTTCCTGTCAGGTACTTATCCATTTTTTGTTCCTTATTTCTTATTTTGACTTTAAGTATTGTTTTTCCTTGGAGCGCCCTATGGTGGCAATCAAATCCACCTTCTTTGGGGGTGGATATCTAATTTTCAACAAAATCCGGATTCAGTTCAGTTGGAACCGGAGCATTAATTTCATTTCTCCATTCTTCCAACATTCCAAGCAGTTCCTTCACTTTTTCCTGATTGGATCCTGCCAGATTATTCTGTTCGCTTATATCATCTTTCAAATTATACAATTCAAGGTCATTATTTTCAAAATACTGAATGAGTTTCCAATTACCATATCTTATTGCAGAACCAGGACGTGTGCGAAAAAGCGGATCCTGGGTTGTCGTATCATTTTTTACATAAGCTTGAAGATAAATAGGGAAATGCCAATAAAGAGGTCTTTGGTTGAATTCACCGGTATTTGTTAAGACTGGCAGGATATTATCACCATCGAGTGTTTTTTCCATTGGCTTTTTTACACCGGCAGCTTCCAGTATGGTTGGGTAGAAATCCAGGTTGGTAACAGGAACATCAGATTTTGTGCCTGCTACAATTTTATTTTTCCAATAAGCAAACATGGGTTCCCTTATACCGCCTTCATAATAAGATCCTTTACCCGCCCGAAGTGGCCATTGTTTGGTTATTCTATAATGTCCTCCATTATCTGAAATAAAGAGAATAAATGTGTTGTCCAATTTATCAGTTTCTTCTAAAAGTTTAATTAAACGTCCAACCTGGGTATCCATATTCTCGACCATGGTTGCGTATTTCGCATTGTTTTGACCGTTCCATTCAGGTTTATTTTCGTATTTAGGTAATAATTCTTTTACAGGGTGAATAGGAGTATGAACAGCATAAGGCGAATAATATAGAAAGAATGGCTTTTCATTCGTTGATTTCACAAAATCAAGTGCTTTGTCCATGATTAAATTAGTCAGATAATATTCATCGGAAGGAGCATCCAGTGGAACCTTGGTATAAGGGGGATAATAACTTCCCGGAGCACCGGCATGGCAACCTCCGATATTAACATCAAAGCCGTCCTGAAGGGGGTCATCGGTCAAATGCCATTTTCCGGCATGGCAAGTTACATAACCAGCTTCTTTTAATACTTCCGGTAGAAGTAAATTATCTGTCGGCATGTACTCATTGTTTGGTGTCGGGATTAACTTTCGATCTTTACTTTTTCCTCTGGCAGAGCTACCCACAGTATAGATCTTGTGACGAGGAGTCCATTGTCCGCTCATCATACATGCACGGCTTGGGGCACAGTTTGCAGCAGCTGCATAGGCATTGGTTAATATCATTCCATTTGCAGCAAGTTTATCAAGATTGGGGGTTTCATAATACTCTGATCCCATAAATCCAACATCGCGCCAACCCAAATCATCAATATTAATTAAGATGATGTTTGGTTTTTGAATGGATAGTTGTTCATTTTTTTGATTGCATGAACTTACTGTTAAAAGAATTGCGAAAGCAACAAGAAGCGATAAAGTGAAATTAATCGGTTTAGATTTCATGTTTTGGGTATCATTAATTTGCCCTAAAAATAATAGGAAACTGAGTATTATATGGGATGTTTTTGATTTTTTTAAAAAAGGCCGTCCCAAAAGTTAACTTAACCGCTAAGTATTTTAAGGAACCGCAAAGACACAAAGAATCAAGCTTTTCTATATCAGAATCTTAGTGTTCTTTGCGGTTTGAATTTTCTTCTTTTGAGACAACCTCCTTCTCAAATTAATAATGGTGGTGTATTACCTGTAGCCGTTGTTTGTCGGGTCAGATTCCAGTAGAGCTGGATTTAAATCGAACTCCTGAATTGGAATCGGGAACATTACATGATGGGGTTGTATGTTCTCATGAGCAACCATAAAAGTTGCATTGTATTCAGTATTCTTAACAGTTTCCAACAAGATTCCCCAGCGGACTAAATCCAAACGACGGTGGTCTTCTCCCATCAGTTCCCATTTACGTTCATCCCGGATCGCTAGCCTGAATTCTTCCTGGCTTAATCCAGCTAATGGTTTGTCTGGTTCAAATGCCCTTTCGCGAACACGGTTAATGTATTGATAGGCATTATCCGGGCCATTCAACTCATTTTCTGCTTCGGCTGCCATTAAATAAATGTCTGCCAGTCGCCAGATTATCGTATTGTCACCATGGTTGCTACGGGGAGAATTGATTTGATCAAGGTTCCAAAGTTTTGGCATATATGGCCATTTCAATTCATAACCTAAATAGGAAGTAGTAACATTCCAGGGTCTTCTCAGGTCATCCAGAGGAAACGTATTTACAACCTCAGGGGTTGGTATTGCCAATCCATAACCGGTGAACCCTTCATTTCTGGAAGCTAATTCTGCTTTCAGTGCGTTCCTGTCCTTGGTATTTTTGGGTTCATCCCGGATTCTTGGTGTAAAGAAATCAGTACGGCGCTGTTGTGCCAGGTCCTTTACATAGTCAAGTTGCCAGATTATCTCATCATTGTACTCGGGCAATGGGAAGTCATTAAATATTGCGCCATAATCATCCAGCAAATTATGCCATGAGCTATTGATGATTTCAATTGACTTATCACGCATTCCCTGCCACTCACTTCTTACCATATGGAATTTGGCCTGCAAGGTAGCGGCGACCCATTTGTCTGCCCGTCCCCTTTCTACATCCGGGTATTGATGTGGAAGCAATGTTTGGGCTTCTTTCAGGTCTTCAATCATATCCAGTTGAATCTGGTTTTTATCAAATCGGCCTAAAACCGAGACTTCATCAATTGACAATGCATCCCGGTAGTAAGGTACATCACCCCATATATTTGTCAGGTGAAAATAGGCAAGTGCCCGGAGGAACAATATTTCCCCACGGGTTTGTTTGTAACCGTCTTCTGAGATATTTTCATTCCCTTCAATTTTATCAAGAACAATGTTGCAATCTTGTAAGACCCGGTAAAGGTCTGTCCAGGTGCCACGAGTTGGATTGTTCCCTTCGGTTATGGCGTAGGCCGAGAAGTCTTTTCCTTCACCACCAAGCCGGTTTGGGTTTATCAGGTCGGTTCCAAACATGTAAAACCTTGACAAGCCAACTACATTATACAGGCTACCTGAAAGAAAGTAAGTAGTATATATACCATTAACGGCAGATTTGACTTCGGCATCAGAATTATAAAAGTTATTCGGGGATATCTTTGCCCGTGGTTCTTCTTCAAGAAAACTGTCACATCCAACTAGTAGGAGTATAGCAAAGAATATTGATCGTATCCGGAATATATTATTTTTCATTTCCATTGTTTTTTAAATTGATTTATAAATTCCTAAAATTCAGCTTTTAAACCAACTGTTAAAGTGCGGGCATATGGATATTCACCTTGTGTAAACCCAATTCGTGTGTTATGGTTGTCACTATATCGGCTTACTTCAGGATCGAAAAGACGGTTTTTAGAAAACAGGGCAAGGTTCGTACCTGAGAAATAAACATTTAGGTTTTTGATCCAGTTTGTTTTTCTAAGGATCCTTGCCGGAACATCGTAGCTCAATCTTATATTTTTAATACGCAGGTAAGAACCATCCTCAATTTCAAGGGTATTGTTTTTAATGTATGCCAACGATTGGGATGTACCTGGCATTGGTATATTTGAATCAGGATTTGTTTCAGCATCCCAGTGATCCAATAATTCTGTGTAAGAGTTAGAGCCTTCCCTGAAGAACAATGCTTGTTGGGTTAAACTATTAAATAAGTCGTTTCCGTATGATCCGTTCAAATAAATATCCAACTGTAAGTTTTTGTATTTGAAAGTATTCATTAAACCACCGTAGAAATCGGGTTCAGGGTTTCCAATCACAACAAAGTCGTTTTCAGAAATTACTAGGTCACCATCCGTGTCTTTAAACCGGGGGCCACCAACCATTTGGTTTAGCATACCGGACTCATCAATTTCCTGTTGGCTTTTCCAAACCCCCAGGTATTCAACACCAACAAAAACGGGGAGCGGCTCTCCGACATACAACCTTGCACCCTGGCCGCCCTGGTTTGTTGGCTGAACTATATTCAGGAAATCTGAATTCCCAATGTCAAGTACTTCACTTCGGTTGCCTGCAAGTGTCAATGTAGTTTCCCAGGAGAAATCCCCTTTTTTAATGTTCAGGGTATTGATCATTAATTCAATCCCCTGGTTCTGAACCGAACCTAAATTCTGAAGTTTAGTGGGGAAACCTGTTTGCCTTGGTATCTCAACATTAAGTAAGAGGTCCTTGGTTTTTTTGTAGTAGTAGTCCATTTCAACAGAAAGCCTGCCACCAAGGAATGCAGCTTCCAGTCCGACATCAAGTTGTTCGGTGGTTTCCCACTTTAAGGCAGGGCTCGCTGGTCGTCCGTTCCTAACACCAGCTTGTTCAGAACCGTTAAAGTACATATTGTAGCCAACAAGTTCTGCCAATGTCCTGTAAGATCCAATAGCCTGGCTGCCGGACTTACCATAACTTGTTCTTAATTTCAGGTTATCGAAAACCCCCAGGCTCTTAATCCAGGGTTCTTCAATTAATCGCCAGGCAACAGCCCCTGACGGGAAAAATGCATATTCATTGTCTGAACCCGCAAACCTTGAAGAACCATCAACCCTGCCAACCAGTGTCATCAGGTACTTTTCTTTGAAACTATAGTTAAACCTTCCAAGCCATGAAACAAGCTGGAAGCTTGTGTAATCTGAAGAAATTGATCTTAGTTCCGGATTATCACCAATGCCAATGTTGTTAAACTGTAAGGCATCATTGGTGTACCCGTCACCTATCGCTTCGTAAGATTCCCGTGAAAATGTTTGCCAGGTAAAACCAGCCAGTACATCAAACTTATGGTTATCATTGATTTGCTTCATGTAAGTAGCTGTGTTTTCATTCAGGACATCAATTCCCATATTGCTGTTGATTATAGCTTCGCCACCTTGAACTGACACCAACCTTTCGGGCAGTGTTCCCGGTAAGTACCGGTTACGTTTGAAGTTGTTGATTTTCGGGCCAATGCTGGATCTTAAAATTAAGCCTTCGATTGGTTGATATTGAAAATAAGCATTTCCCAGGATGTTTGTAACAAATTGGTGATCGACCCGAAGTTGAATGTCTGCTTCGGCATTTCGCTGGGTCCCACTTGTTACCGGGTTCCTTGAAGTAAAAGAACCATCTTCGTTATAGATAGCACGGGCTGTTAAACCTTCCCTCCAGAGATGTGAAAGATTGACCTTGTTGTTTTCTTTTTTATGATGGGTAACATTGAGCCTGACACCCATTGAGATTTTATCACTTAGTTTAACATCTAAATTCGTGCGGAAAATATACCGTTGGATTCCTGAGTTACGAATAATCCCCTCCTGGTCAAAAAAGTTTCCTGAAACATAGTAGTTGACCTTTCCACTTTCCGAAGCACCACTTATTGCCAAATCGACGTTTGACATTGGTGCAGTCCGGGTTACCTGATCAATCCAGTCAATATCAGGTACGGCATTCATATCCGGGAATGGCAACGCTGCCCCTCTGTTCTCTGCATCAAGATTGGAAAGCATAGCCAATTGAGGCCCGTTTACTAAATCAATTGTACTTTTTAATTCCTGAATACCATGATAAGCATTTACAGTTACAGTTGGTTGCCCGGGAGTTATACTTTGTCCGGTTTTGGTGGTAATCATGATTACCCCATTTGCGCCCCTTGTACCATAAATAGCAATTGCAGTAGCATCTTTTAGTACTTCCAATGATTCGATGTCATTCACGTTGATGTTGTTTAGGTTGAAATCATTTCCAACGATAAACCCATCAATTACATACAGTGGTTCGTTGTTTCCCTGGATCGAGTTACCACCACGGATACGTATAGTACTTCCGGAGCCCGGGGCACCATTTGTTTGTGTAACCTGTACCCCGGATGCTTTGCCTTGCAAAATCTGGTCGACACGGGATGCCGGGATGTTTTCGAAGTCTTCACCATCAACCGATGCAACCGATCCGGTTAAGTCACTTTTTCTTGAAACACCATAACCAATAACCACAATTTCATCAATCCCGGTCATATCTGCTTCAAGCGTTACATTGATGACAGTACGTCCTTCAACATCGATGTCAACACTTCGGTAACCGACATATCGAATTTGAAGGACTGCATCGGGTTGAGTATCAATGGAAAAATTGCCATCGTAGTCGGTCACTGTTCCTGTTGTGGTTCCCCTGATTACGATTGAAGCACCTGGTAAACTTTCCCCTTTGTCATCCGTTACTTTACCTGTAACTTTTATAGGTTGCTGCACTGCCTGGTTGAAATTGTAACTATGTCCTTTCCCTGGAATAATCACAATTTGCCTGTCAAGGATTTCGTACTTTAATTTTGACCCTTCAAGTGCAATGTTCAGAATTTCTTCTACATTTTTGTCTTTTAGGTTTACAGAAACTTTTTTATCTGTGTCGATGTGAATGTCTTTATAGAAGACAACAAATTCACTTTGATTTTGAATTTCATCAAAAATATCGACAATAGATCCGTTCTCAACCTGAACAGACAGCTTTGTATTTTGGGAATACGAATTACCTGCCAGTACCGTAGAAATTCCGAGAATAAATAGTAGACTAAAGATTTTCATAATTCTTAAAAAATCTAAAATAAACTCATAATTATTCATTACGAGCCAATTAATGAATCGTTTTTTCATAAATTTGAATGTTTTAAGTTTTAAGATTTTGTTACCGCAAAATTTTTGTAAAACAGACTGGTTGTTGTTAGCGCAGCAACCAGTTTTTTCATAAGTCAGTTTTTAGTCATTGGCAAATAGTTTTGTTTTAGGTTTTATTTAATAATGATAATATCCCCTGTTTTTTCAATTTTGAAATTGCTGGTACGGTTTATTGTTTCAAGCACTTGCAGCGCATTGTTCTTTAAATCCAGATAACCAGAGAAAGTTTCCTCACATATTTTTGGATCTTGCACATCTATCTCTACATTGTAATACCTGGATACTTTTCGTAGAATTTGTTTAAGTTTTGTCTGCCTGAATATCAGATAACCATCTTTCCAGCTTGTATGGTATTTGGTTTCAACCGGTTTTTTGATCAAACTTTTATTATTTTTCGAGATAATTGCAATTGTCCCTGGCTCAACCTTCGTTTTAGATGCAGGCAAAATTTTGCTTACATTGTATTTCAGTTCAATGCTGCCTTCAACAAGTGTCGCACTCGAAAATTCATCATCTTCATAAACACTCATATTAAAAACAGTTCCTAAAACTTTTACTTCCATTATATTTGAAGAAACAATGAATGGTTTTTTTTCATCGTGTATGACATCAAATAAAGCTTCACCTTCCAGGTAAATTTCACGTTTGTCTTTTGAAAAAGAGGCTGGATAATCCAATCTTGAACCGGAATTCAGCCAAACTTTTGTTCCATCCGCAAGTGATAGCTGCGTTCTTTTTCCATAGGGAACAATTACCGTATTATAAGTTTGTTCATCCGGCTTTATTTCCTGTGAGTAGATTCGTTGTGCATTGATGACGATCTCAGAACCATTTTGGGCATAATCAATGGTTGACGTTTTTGCCCCAATTTTTAGTTCACGTTCACCGTTTAAGATTAGTCGGGTGGTTTTTTTGTTTTTATTGAATAAGTGTTTTGAAGCGTAATGTTCTATGTTGGTTTGATTATTCTGAATTATCAATGTTGTGCTAACTATTGCAATAATTAAAATGGCCGCTGCTGACGACCAATAGGTAATGAGTTTTTTCTTTCGGTAACCGGTAATTGTTGAAATTATATCGGCTTTTAAATCTGCCTTTTCTTTTTTATCCAGTGTAGGAATAAAACGAATAAGAAAATTATAAATGCGTTTGGCTTTTTTTTCTTCTTTGGGAGATTCCCAATACTTATCGTAATCAACCTTGGAATTCGAAAATTGCGGATTTCCATCAGCAGAAAGTACATCCTCAGCCAGTTTATTTAGAAATTCTTCTTTCATTTTTTTATTTCTAATTATAAAGAGGTAAGGTTTAAAAAAACATAGACGAATTTTCTGAATTTTTTTTAAAAGTTTTTGTTATAGCGAAGCTTAAATCAAATTATCGGTTAAAGTTGAATTGCTTAATATGCTTTTCATGGTTTTTTTCAAGTTAAGTTTAGTTTTGTATAATTGTAAAGTTATTCTAAGGCTAATTGATGCTAACATGCAAAACTCAAAACAGCAAGATATTCTTTTATGGAATGCTATCAGGACAGGAAAGCCTGATGCCTTTCAGGTACTATATGATCAGTACATCGATGTTTTGTTCGCTTTTGGTATGGGGTATTCAAATGATAAAGAATTTGTAAAAGATTGTATTCACGATTTAATCACCGATTTGTATAAATACAGGAAACAGATTTCAAAGCCCGAGAATTTGAAGAATTATCTTCTGGTTTCATTGAGAAGGAAAATTCATAAAAACAAGTCTGGCAAGATATCAATATCTTATTACCCGGAAATGATTACCAATCCTGAAAATTCTCAGGATAGTGCAGAAAGGGAAATGATTAATCAGGAAATCAGCAGCCAAACCAATAAATTGCTATTTGAAGCCATAAAAGGATTACCCGGTAAGCAAAAAGAAGCACTTCATTTAAAATATTCTTGTGAATTGTCTTATACGGAGATTTCAAAACTAATGGGAATCAGTATTGAATCGGTTAGGACACAAGTGTATCGTGCAATAAAATCTTTAAAAGATGAATTGAGTTCGACCGGTATTATTTTGCTTTCACTTTTAAACAAACGTTTTAATACCAGACCGGTTAAATAGATATACAAGCATTAGAAACATCACTTAATTTTCGGTAAAACATATTCATTTCTAAATTGTTATTTGTATTCAGTCTATATTAAGTTTTGAGATTTCAATATTGAACTAATTAAAACTGAATAACATGGTTAATAGAATTCACAGTTTGGGTGGCTACATCCATGAGTATCAAAAAAGTGTAGCAAACCCGGAAGCCTTTTGGGCACAACAAGCTGAAAATTTTTATTGGAAAAAACGCTGGGATAAGACTTTGGAATGGAATTTTCAAGGCCCTGAAATAAAATGGTTTCTGAATGGAAAACTGAACCTGACAGAAAACATTTTTGAGAAAAACCTCTATACTCATGGCGATCAGGAGGCCATTATCTGGGAACCCAATGATACGAATGAAGAAACGCGGACACTTACTTATGCAGAATTATATGCTGAAGTCAACAAATTTGCAAATACTTTAAAACGATTGGGAGTTGAAAAAGGCGACCGGGTTGCCATTTATATGCCAATGGTTCCTGAACTTGCAATTTCGCTATTGGCTTGTGCACGCATCGGAGCTGTTCACTCCGTAATTTTTGCGGGATTCTCAGCCAATGCTTTGGCCGAACGAATTAATGACTCAAGCTGCAAAGTATTGTTAACGGCCGATGGTGGTTTCCGGGGTGAGAAAATCACACCTCTTAAAGAAATAGCCGATGAAGCCCTTGAGTCTTGTGCTTCAATAGAAACAGTAGTGGTTTTAAAAAGAACAGGTTCTGATGTGAATATGCATGTTGGCCGTGATATTTGGTGGCACAAGGCAGTTGATGGTCAGTCCGGAGACTGTCCGGCAACAGAAATGGATTCTGAAGATGAATTGTTTATTCTTTATACTTCTGGTTCAACGGGTAAACCCAAAGGTATTGTGCATACTACAGGTGGTTACATGGTTTATTCTGCCTACACATTTAAAAACGTATTTCAATACTCGGCAGGGGATGTATACTTCTGTACTGCTGATATTGGCTGGATTACCGGGCATTCATACATTGTTTACGGACCACTTTTAAATGGTGCAAAAACATTAATGTTTGAAGGTATTCCAACCTGGCCTGATGCCGGGAGATTTTGGGATATTGTTGATAAATACCAGGTTAATCAGTTTTATACTGCGCCAACCGCTATCCGGTCATTGCTTGCAAAAGGAAATGATTATTTGGATGGAAAGCATTTAGCTTCACTTAAAGTATTGGGAACCGTTGGGGAACCAATTAATGAGGAAGCCTGGCACTGGTATCATGATCATGTTGGTAAAAATAAATGCCCGATAGTTGATACCTGGTGGCAAACAGAAACCGGCGGAGTGATGATTTCGCCCATAGCTGGGGTTACCCCGACAAAACCTTCATTTGCAACCATGCCGCTTCCGGGCATTCAACCCATAATAGTTGATGGTGAAGGAAAAGAACTAACCGGGAATTCAGTGGAAGGCAATCTTTGCATTAAATATCCATGGCCGGGAATAGCCCGTACTCTTTGGGGTGATCATGAGCGGTTTAAAGAAACATATTTCTCAACATTTGACAACTTCTATTTTACCGGAGATGGAGCTAAGCGCGATGAAGATGGATATTATCGGATTTTAGGACGTGTTGATGATGTTATCAATGTTTCAGGGCATCGATTAGGTACAGCTGAAATTGAAAATGCGATTAACGAGCACCCATTGGTTAATGAGTCTGCTGTTGTTGCTTATCCACACGATATAAAAGGGCAGGGAATTTATGCTTTTGTAGTTTGTGGGGAATTATCTACGGGAGGTGAAGAAGGAATTCGAAAAAGTATTAAGCAGGGTGTAACTAAAATTATTGGTCCAATTGCCCGTCCCGATTTGGTTCAGCTTGTTCCGGGATTACCCAAAACAAGAAGTGGTAAAATTATGAGGCGTATTCTTCGAAAAGTAGCTGAAGGTGATGCTACAAACCTTGGAGATACAACGACCCTTTTGGATGAAGATGTTGTAGAAAAGATCATTCAGGGAGCACAGGTAGAGGTTAAAGTATAAGTTTAGTTGTAGATTTCAAAAGTTAAAATATCCTCCACCTTCTGGAGGTTTATGTGGGTATTGCAGTAAGTGTTCATTAAAACTTTCTTTGAAAATGATTTTAATGATTTTATTTTTACTGCAATATTCATTAAATCTATGCAAGAGCAAGACGAAAAAAGAGAGGTGGACATTCTTTTTAAAGATGTGTGCGAGCGTGAAAGTCAGGAATCATTTAAAAAATTATTCTCAATCTTTTTTGCTCGTTTGAATGACTTTGCTCGCAAAATTGTTAAAGACGATGATATTTCACAAGACATTGTTCAGGATGTCTTTATTAAACTGTGGGAAAAGAAAAAGCAATATAACGCTGCAAATATTGAAGCTTTTCTCTTTAAAATGGTTCGCAATAAATGTCTTGATTATATCAAGCATATTCGGGTAGTAAACAACAATCGCAATGAACTTCAGATTTCTGCACAAGTTGAAGAGTTGTACCGCATAGATTTTATTGGAGATGAACCGTATGTGTTAATTGAAGAAGAACTACGTAATGAAATCGAGTCGATTATAAATTCATTGCCAGATCGTTGCAAGGAAGTTTTTGTTTTAAGTAGAATTAAAGGTTTAAAAAATAAAGAAATTGCCAGCCGGTTAGGGATAAATATTAAAAATGTAGAACGTCATATTAGCCGGGCATTAAAAGAATTCAGAAGTAAATTCAAAGAAGAAATCCCTCTTGCAATCATTGTTCTTATCATCAGGAACCTGATGTCGTAATCTTATCCTCAAAATTTTCCGAAAAAAGTGTTAGTTACATGATGGGTAACTACTACCTGGAATCGTTTATTGGTTAGACGCTAAAGTCATAAACATGGGAAAAATAAGATTTGAAATACTTGCCGAACGATATTTTCAGGGCAACCTTAAGGATAATGAGTATAAAGAATTAGTGGAACTCTTAAATGAAAAAGGGAACTCTCAACGCCTTGGGGAATTAAAGAAAGAATGGGAATCGAATCCAATTGAGGGACTTCAAACCAAGGCTAACTGGAAAAGACTTTCTTATAAAATAAATACCGGTAAGCAGGATAAAGAAGTAAAACTAAAATCATTGAAGAAATGGCTTCAGGTTGCTTCAGTTGCAGCGATTCTGTTATTGGGAGTTATAACTGGTAGTTTGATAGAATGGGAACAATTTTCTGGAAAATCATCGGAAAAACAAGAGCTTGTTTTTGAGACCCCCCGGGGAGATAAATCAAAGATTGTTCTTCCTGATGGAACTGAAGTGTGGCTAAATGCAAGTTCAAAACTGGTATACAATCCATCAAACAGAAAGGAGCGTTTCGTGGAATTGGAAGGTGAAGCTTTATTCAAAGTAACATCGAATAAAAAAATACCCTTTATTGTACATACCAACGAATGTGACGTACGGGTACTAGGTACCACTTTTAATGTAATGGCTTATGATGATTTTGGAAGAAAGGAGATAACCTTATTGGAAGGCCATGTTAATATTGAAGGGAAAAACTTAAATGAGTCTTTAAAGCCAGGAGAAGCATTTATTTTAAAAGACAATAAATATCAGATTGTTGAAGGGAATACTACACAGGCATCAAGTTGGGTTGAAAATAATTTCAATTTCAAGAAAATACCTGTTTCGGAATTGGTGAAACGATTGGAGAATTGGTATGATGTAGATATTGAGCTGGTTAACAATAGCCTTGAAGATGCAAATTTCACAGGAACATTTAAAAATGAAGAAACCATTTGGCAGGTATTAGATGCGTTGAAAGGGTATATTGAATTAGATTACGAAAGAGTTGAATCACGAAAAATAAAAGTTATGGTGTATTGATGAAAAAAGACGCTAGCTGAGTGGCACCTCAACTAACGTCCAATAATTGAAATAAATAACATATTTAAATCAAGACAAATTTATGAAAAAAAATGAGCTAGTGCAATGGCATCAGGGGTGTCATGTGCTTAAAAAAATTCTGAACATTATGAAATTAACTACGGTCTTTTTCTTTGTTCTTTTAATTCAGGTTTCAGCGAACTCATTGGCACAACAAACCAAGCTAAACCTGAAATTTGAAAATCAATCCCTGGAAACAATATTTTCTGAGATTGAAGCTAACACGAACTATTCTATTTTCTACAAAAATGAGTTAATTGAGGATGCTGAATTGCAAAGTGGGGAATTTGAAAACAAAGACGTTTTTAAAATTCTGGATGCAGTATTAAAAGATCAGAACCTTACGTATACGGTTGAAAGAAGGTTAATCATGATTAAAAGTAAAAATGATTCTCTCAGGAAAACCAATTCTTTGCAACAAAATAATGTTAAGGGAAAGGTAACTGATTCTTCAGGTGAACCCCTGCCGGGAGTATCGATTGTCATAAAAGGAACAACTAATGGAACAATTACCGATTTTAATGGAAACTTCGAGTTAAGCAATTTATCTGCTGATGCTACTTTGATTTTCTCATTTGTGGGAATGAAGGCTCAGGAAATTGAAGTGGCAGGCCAAACCTCAATTAATATTACTATGGAAGAAGATGCTATTGGCTTAGAGGAAGTTGTTGCTATTGGTTACGGTGTGGCTAAAAAAAGTGATTTGACGGGGGCAGTTACAAGGGTTGATGTTGAACGTTTAGCTGATTTGCCAAACGTTTCAATTATACAGTCATTGAAAGGAGCTGTACCTGGTTTAAATGTTAGTGCTGTTGATGGAGTTGGGCAAAATCCTACCTTAAGCATTCGAGGACAAAACACTTTGTCTAGCAGTTCTGGTGCAAATGCTCCTTTAATTGTTGTGGATGGAATTATCTACCGTGGAAGCATTATTGATTTGAATACCGATGATATTGAATCGGTAGATATTCTCAAAGATGCAAGTTCAGCAGCAATTTATGGTTCTCAGGCCTCCAACGGAGTAATGATTATTACTACAAAAAAAGGAACAGATTTAGGAAAACCTATTGTTTCTTATTCAGGTAGTTATACCATTCAATCTCCTTCGAATGAGCTAGAGCCAATGAAAGCTGCAGAAGCCGAAGAATTCTTTAAAGATGCATTCTGGACTGAGAGTAGACTGGAACCAGATTATTTGCAACCAAATCCAGATTTTAATATCTCACAAAATTTTAAAACACTGGAAATTACTGATGGCTATTTAGCTGGCCTTGATACTGACTGGTGGGGAGGCCTTACCAGAAATGGATCAATAAATAAACACAATTTAAGTATACGAGGGAAAGGAAAGTCATTTGATTATTTTATTTCAGGAGGCTATACCGCTGTTGAAGGATTTATGAAAAACGATGATTATAAGAAATACAGTTATCGTGCAAATGTAAATACTGAAATTAACAGTTGGATGAAAATTGGATTTGAATCTTTCCTGACTTCAAGTGATTATTCCGGAGAAACTGTAAGTACATTTAATGCTTTTTTATTACAGCCTTGGGCTCCGATAAACGATGAAAATGGAGAGTTGATATTACGTCCTGAAGGGAGTATTCTTAATCCATACGCCTATTTTGATGTTGAGGACTCGGATAAACGATTGAATATTTTTGGGAATTTTCATGCGGATATAAAACTCCCAATAAAAGGTTTGAACTACCGGGTAAACTTTTCTCAAAACTATCGAACTCGTAATCATGATCAATATGATCCATACGCGGAAAATCAATTGGGTGTAGGATTTAAAAGATCCTGGATCAATTATGATTGGTCGGTTGATAATATTTTGACTTTCACAAAAACTTTTAATGAGATTCATACTATTAATGCAACCCTGGTTTATGGGGTAGAAAACCGAACAGGCTCTTATACAAACCCGGAAGCTAAGGATTTCATAAACGGCTTACTTGGTTATAATCGGCTACAAGCAGGAAATCCAGAATTAAATGCTATTGAATCTGAAGCTTGGAAAGAAACAAGCCTTTATTCTATGGGAAGGGTAATTTATAACTTTAATAATAAATATTTAGTTACAGGAACAGTACGTAGAGATGGTTTCTCGGGTTTTGGTACGGAAGAAAAAATTGGTGTTTTCCCATCTGTTGCTGTTGGTTGGGTTGCCAGTGAAGAAGATTTCTTAAACGAAAATGTTTCCTGGTTAAATTATCTTAAACTCCGTGGCTCCTATGGAACCACAGGACGGAGGGCAGTCGATCGGTATCAAACTTTAGCTAGATTGTCGTCAGAACCGAGTCAGGTCTTTGGTGATGGAGGTTCAACAACATTTGGGCAATGGATTTCATCGATGGCAAACAACGAACTTGGATGGGAAACTACCACTGGTTTAAACCTGGGGGTCGATTTTACCATATTGAACTCGAGGCTATACGGAAATGTTGAATATTATACCAATGATACAAAAGATATTTTGTACAATATCCAACTTCCAACCATGACTGGATTCAGTAGTATTCCAACTAATATTGGTGAGGTTCACAATCATGGAATGGAGTTTTCAATTACAGGAAAAATAGTTAAATCGAGGGAATTTAGCTGGGATGCAACCTTGAACTTTGCCAGGAACAGGAATGAGATTGTTTCAATACTTGGTTTTGATAATGATGGAGATGGTAAAGAAGATGACTTGGTTGCCAATCGATTATTTATTGGTGAACCGCAACAAGTAGTATATGACTATGAAATTAATGGATTGTGGCAATTGTCCGATGAACAGGCAGGAACCATTCCTTCAGGATTTTTCCCGGGACAGTTTAAGATTATAGATTTAAGTGGCCCAGACGGAGTACCTGATGATGTTATTTCTGCAGCTTATGACAGAAAGATTTTGGGTTACCGTGATCCTTCCTATAGGTTTAGCATTGCAAACAATGTGAGTTATAAAAATTTTAGCCTTTATGTGTTAATCAATTCAATTCAGGGAGGCAAAAACTATTATTATGGCGATGATAGCCCGTATAGTAGTGGTCAATGGACATTCAAAGAACAGTTAAGTTATTTAAATGGTCCTGCGGGAGCATGGGATTATTGGACACCGGAAAACCCGAATGCAAAATACCGGAGGCTTGATGCGCCGTCGGGGTACAGGCCAAGGCCTTACTCACAACGCAACTTTATCAGGTTACAGGATATATCGCTATCTTATACATTTAATAAAAGTATCACAAGCAACTATGATATTGGAAGATTAAAAGTGTATGTAAGTGCACAAAACCTGCTTACCATTACCAAATGGAAAGGTTGGGACCCGGAAACAGGAAGAGGGCTTGGTCCTGGAGTGCCATTAATGAAGAACTTTACTTTTGGTCTTAATGTAGAATTTTAAAAATTAGGCAGTTATGAAAAATATAAAAATATTCTTATTGACATTATTTGTGTCCATTGTATTTGTTTCGTGCGATGAAGATAAGTGGCTAGAAGAAAAACCTTTGGATTTTTATGCACCTGCAAATTCATTTGAAACCGCAAGTGATTTTAACTCTGCAGTTGCCAGGGTTTATGAAAGAATGGGAAGATTAATGCATACTAACATTGTTCAGGCACTTGCTTTGCAATATCCTTCAGATGTAGCACTGGATAATCATGGCATCGCCCATGAATTAAATTCATATAGGGATAATCTTATTCCGGAAAACAATCGTGTTAGAGGGACTTATACAGATGCTTACCGAATTATTTTTGACTGTAACACTATACTTGGAAGGATCGATAATGAGAATGCAATATTCCCAGATGAAAAAGTTCGCTTACAAATAAAAAGTGAAGCATCATTCTTGCGTGGTTGGGCTTACAGGCTACTTGGCATTTTATATGGAGGTGTACCTATTGTTCTTGAGGAAATTACAGCTCCTAAACGTGATTTTGTTAGGGACACCAGAGATGCGGTTTGGGAGCAGGTTGTCGCCGACCTTACTTTTGCAGAACAAAATCTACCAACTCAGTCTGAGTTGACTGAAGATGGAAGGTTGACAAAAGGAGCAGCTCAACATGCGCTTACAGAAATTTATTTAATTCAGAAAGATTGGGATAAAGCAATAGCTTCGGCTTCTAAGGTAATTGATAGTCCTGATTATGCCCTAATGACGGAGCGTTTTGGAACAAGAATAGATGAACCAGGAGATGTTTATTGGGACTTGTTTAGAAGAGGGAATGTAAATCATAATGGCGAGGGAGGATTGAATACCGAGGCAATATGGGTAGAACAATATGAACACTTGGTAGATGGAGGTGGAACGCCATACCAAATTACACGTTTCTTAGGAGCTGTTTACTGGCAATTAACGGGTGACGCCGACGGGAAACCTTTGTTCTTTGGGCACTCTAGTCAGCACGGAGGACGTGGTATTGGCTGGTTGATTCCAACTCCATATGTGTTATGGGAGATTTGGGATGATCCTAATGATATGAGAAATTCACAGTATAATATTATTAGGGACGTGAAAGCAAATAACCCGGAATCAGCCCATTATGGCCAATATATTGTTGCTGAAAATACATTTACCAAGTTCAATAATAAATACAACAGATGGTGGTCTGCGATTTTTGCCAAAACAGCACCTGTTGGAAATTTCCCGGAAGATATTATAGCTGATCCTGTAACTGGAGCAACGAATAACGGTGCAAGTAGTACATTTAATGACAATTATTATTTCAGGTTAGCCGAAACATATTTACTTAGGGCGGAAGCTTATCTTGGAAAAGGAGACAAAGCTAACGCAGCTAAAGATATTAATACCGTAAGGGCACGGGCTAATGCTACACCTGTTGCTGAAGCGGATCTGGACATTGAGTACCTATTGGACGAAAGAGCCAGGGAATTATGTTGGGAGGAGCAGCGTGTGCTTACCCTTATGAGATTGGGTATTCAGAAGCAACGAGTTGATCAGTTCAATGAAATGTCAGCAGGTTACATCGATGATTATCATAAACTATGGCCAATCCCTGCTCAGGAGATTGAAAGAAACACAGAAGCTGTTTTAGAGCAAAACCCTGGGTATAATTAAAAAGCTTTGGTAATATTTTGCGTTACTTAATTCAGTTAAATATAAAGATGGGGCAGGATTGATTTTCTGCTCTATCATTTTTAAATTTCAATTGAAGACCGATTGCAAAACACAACTAAACCATAAAAATAACAAGAATGCTCAAGTATATATTTAAACCCATTTTTACCTTATTTTTACTAATAATATTGTTTTCTTCTCAGGCTCAGTTAGATATGAGCAAATATAATATTGTATGGAATAGCCCATCAACTGATAAAACAGGGCAAATGCCGATAGGCAATGGCGATATTGCAGCTGGTGTTTATGCCATTGAAGATGATGCCTTGTATTTGTTGCTGGCAAAAAATGATGCTTTCACTTATAATGGTGATATTTTTAAAACCGGAAGGGTTAAAATTGAACTAAATCCAAATCCATTTAGCAGTGAAAAAACTTTTAAACAAACACTTGATTTAAATACAGGATCTGTTTCAATTGAAGCTGATGGCACAAAAATCCATGTTTGGGCAGATGCTAATAATCTTGTTTACCATGTTCAAATTAATTCACTCTATGTAGTTTCTGTAACTGCTGATGTTGATTTATGGAAACGATTTGACAATGCCAGCTATAATCGAACAAGTGAACCTATAGATAAACCAACTCAAGATGTTGTTATAAAAAAGGATAATCAGATTATATCTTATTATGCTGTTGGAAACAGGAGTGTATATCCAACTGAACTAAAATACTATGAAGTTGAGCATATGGCTTCAGAATATCCTGATCCTTATCGGTTCAATACATTTGGAAACCTAATTGAAAGTCCATCGCTTAAACTAAAAAGTGGAGTGTTGACAGGAAAAGGAAAGACATTTGATATACGAATTCATTCAACCTGTAAGCAAGAACCAAATATAGAGAAATGGTTAAAAGATTTGAAAGAACAAGCTTCACGTGAAATTGATATATCGAAAGATTGGGAAAAGCATTGCAATTGGTGGAAAGATTTTTGGAGCAAAAGCTGGATTACAATAACCGATAACACGATTGATCAGAAGAAACGTAATCAGTTGGATCATGAGGCATACAAAACTACACGAACTGTAGGTGATGAAGGAGCTTTAGTTGCTCAAAGCTACAATGTTTTTCGTTATTTGATGGCCTCCCAAAGCCGTGGCCGTATTCAAGCTAAATTTAATGGCGGACTTTTTACCCAGCCCCTGCGATATAAAAAGAAGCCCGGGACTCAGGATGCAACCAAAATAAATGACCAGGAATACATTAGCCATGAAGATGACCGCTTGTGGGGGCGCAGGTTTACATATATGAACCAACGCCTAATCTACTGGCCCTTACTAATGAGTGGCGATGGTGATTTGATGAAACCCTTTTTTGATTATTACTGGAACCTTCTTCCTGTTCGTACAGCAATCAATAAAGCCTGGTTTGGCCATGAAGGAGCATATTTCCGTGAAAATATTGAGCCAACAGGGGGAGAACGTGATTGTGCACCTTCTGCTGATAAGAACAACCGGATTGAGGAAAAACCAAGGAAAACCAAGCCCGGGGAAAACCCAGGGTTCTTTCATCATAGTCATTATTTTACCTCAGGTTTGGAAACGGTTGCAATGATGATAGAACATGCCAAATATACAGGGGACAAGACTTTTGTTAAGGATATTCTGGTTCCATTTGCTCGTGAAATTTTAACTTGGTATGATAAGCATTACAATCGTGATGAAAATGGAAAGCTTAGGTTAGATCCTTCACAGGCTTTGGAAACCTGGTGGATGGCTGTAAATCCGGCAACCGATGTTGCAGGCTTGTTGCATAATCTTGATGAGTTGCTCGCCATGAATGTGGGAACAGAGCAGGATAAACAAAACTGGAAACAATTTCGAAAAGAAATCCCTGAAGTACATTTAAGAGAAATTAATGGAAAGAAAGCAATTGCTCCTGCTTTGGAATGGGGAAATAAACAGAATTTTGAAAATCCGGAATTCTATCCTGTTTTTCCATTTCGCAGGTTTGGTTTAGGAATGGGAACTGAAGATATCGTGGATTGGACGATGCAGCACCGTCTTCACAAAAATCTGTTTAATTATAAATGCTGGACCCAGGATCAGGTTATTTGGGCTTATTGTGGAAATGCAATTGAAGCTAAAAATGGGTTGATAGAACGATACAAAAATACTTCTCCCGGATGCAGGTTTCCACTCTATGGAAGTGAAGGACCAGATTCATGCCCTGATTTGGATCACTTTGGTGTTGGCAGCATTGCCCTGCAGCGAATGCTTGTACAGGAAGCAAATGGAAGAATTCTACTTCTTCCTGCCTGGCCTGCTGGTTGGGATACTGATTTTAAATTGCACATATCTGGGCAAACGGTAATTCAGGGAAAAGTAGAAGGTGGAAAATTGAAGGATTGGTCAATCTATCCAAAGTCAAGGAAGAAAGATGTGGTGGTATATCATCCTCAATAGTTTTTAATTCTATGAAAGAATCTGGAGTGATTCAAGTTTAAAAGAAGGAAAAAGTAAAAAGGGGTGTATTCATCTTTAAAAATAAAACGAATTTATAGCGAACACCAATAAACCTAAATTATGAAACTAAATCTTAAACTAACTATTTTATTTCTTTCAATCTTTTTGTTTAGTTGTCAGAAAGAAAAAATACAATATGACACAAAGCTCTGGTATGATAAACCTGCTACTGATTGGTACGAAGCCTTGCCAATAGGAAATGGGACACTTGGTGCTATGGTTTATGGAGGAATTACGACCGAGCAACTTCAGTTGAATGAAAATACCCTTTATTCCGATGAACCAGGGCAGCGTGATGTTAAAATCAATGTTGCTGAAAAACTTGATCAGGTAAGAGATCTGATCAAAAATGGAAAACTTGATCAGGTGAACAAGATTGTTGCCGATGAATGGATTGGGCGTGCACAGCCATGCTATCAGCCTTTCGGAAATCTGTTTATTAAATTCGAACATGATGAAAACGTGCAAGATTATAAGCGTGAACTGGATATTTCGGAAGCAATTTGCCGAACTTCATACTCATTGGAAGAGATAGAATATAAACGTGAAACTTTCGCTTCATTTCCAGATCAGGTTATTGTTACAAATTTTACTTCATCTGGGAAAGGAAATCTTTCATGTACCATCAAACTTGAAGGTGCACACCCAACAGCAAATACCAAAGTTGAAGGGAACACTATAATTATGGATGGTCAGGCACCTGCATTGGCTTTGCGTAGAAGTATTAAAAAAGTGCGGGATTGGGGGCAAGAATGGATGTACCCTGAGCTATTTGACGAGGATGGTAACCATGTTCCCGGAACCGAAACCATAATGTATGGCGATAAGCTAAATGGTCAAGGTACCTTTTATCAAGGTCGTTTAGGTGTCGTTTTAGATGGAGGAACATTAAAGGTCGATGGTAATAAACTGGTTATTTCAAATGCCAATGAAGTAAAAATAATCCTTTCAGGTGATACCAGTTATAATGGTTTCGATAAAAGCCCAAGCAAAGAAGGAGTTGATCCATCAATTGTTGCAAAAGAAAAGCTGGAAAATGCATTATCTAAAAAATTCGGAGTTTTAAAATTAAACCACCTGACAGATTACAAAAACCTTTTTGATAGGGTGGGTTTTAACCTTGGCGAGCTTAGTGATCAAGGTAAACTTCCAACCAATCAACGCTTAAAATTGTACAACAATGGTAAGGATGTATCAATGGCTGCACTGTTTATGCAGTATGCTCGTTATTTAACAATTGCAAGTTCACGACCTGGGGGACAACCCATAAACCTTCAGGGAATGTGGAATGAGGATATTATTCCTGCATGGGCGGGCGGTTATACCATGAATATCAATGCTCAGATTTATTATTGGATGACTGAATCTTCAAACCTTATAGAGTGTACCGAGCCATTCCACCGTTTTATCAGAGAATTGTCAGTGAACGGAACTAAACATGCCAAAGAGAGTTTCGGTTATAATGGTTGGACAGCTCATCACAATACCACCCTATGGCGTAGCGCACAACCGGTTGATAATGGCTGGTGCTCATTCTGGCCAATGGCAGGAGGATGGCTGTGCCAGCATATTTGGACTCACTATCGATATACCAAAGATGTTGAGTTCTTACGTGAAAACTGGCAAATTCTAAAAGGAGCGGCAGAATTTCTTAATGACTGGTTGGTTTTATCGGAACAAGGATATTATACAACTCCTATCGGATCATCTCCGGAACATGGTTACTTTCCAGAGGGTGCCGATTACAGGACTCCGTTTTGCGAGGGGGCAACCATGGACATTATGATTATCAAGGAGCTGTTCACTAACTGTATAGCAGCATCGGAGATATTAGGTATTGACAAAGGGTTTGCTATAGTGCTTAAGGAAAAACTTCAGAATATGCAGCCATACAAGATTGGTTCAAATGGACAGATTTTAGAATGGGACAAAGAATATAAAGAGGTTGACCCAAAGCACAGGCACCTTTCCCATTTGTATGCTTTCTCGCCAGGTTATGAAATTACAAAGGAAAAGACACCGGAATTATTTGATGCAGTAAGGCGTACACTTGAAATTCGTGGCGATGAAGCGTCAGGCTGGTCAATGGCTTGGAAAACTTGTTGCTGGGCCCGCTTAAAAGATGGAAACCATGCTTACAAAATATTAAACAACCTATTTGTAGAAGGAAGCAGGAGAAAGGCAGGGCTTTTACCTAACCTGTTGGCATCATGCCCGCCTTTTAACATTGATGGAAATTTTGGTGCAGGTGCCGGAATAATAGAAATGTTATTGCAAAGCCATGAAACCAAAACAGTTGAAGAAGTTGAGATACCTATAATCGAGCTACTTCCAGCACTTCCGGATGCCTGGGGTAGTGGCGAAGTCAATGGATTACGTGCAGCCAATGGATTTGAAGTGGATATAAAATGGAAACAGGGAGAAATTACACAGGCGAAAATCAAATCGTTGTTAGGTGAAAAAGGGATTGTTCGTTATAATGGAGAAGATACTATTCTTAAATTGAAAAAGAGTGAAACGTTCAAACTAAACTAATATCATGGACTTTATTAAGACTTGCGTTATTAAGTTAACATTAATATTATTTATCATTTCGGGTTGCGTTGCCACTCAAAATGAGACTTATTTAAATAGCTATAACATCACCTGGAACACCCCAAGTAAAAACTCCAGCGAATCCATGCCATTGGTAGGCGGCGATATCGGTTGTAACGTTTGGGTAGAAGATGGTGATTTACTGCTCTATGTCCAGCGTAGTGGAAGTTTGAGCGAAAATGGCGAATATTTGAAAATGGGACGTTTCCGTATCCAGCTAAATCCAAATCCTTTTGAAGGTGAAAGTTCATTTCGTCAGGAGTTAAAACTGGAAGATGGTTACATCGAAATCGAATCAAAAAAAGGAGATAAGGAAAGTACCATCATAAAACTATGGGTTGATGTCTTTAACCCGCTTGTTCATGTTGATGTAGAATCCAATCAAGCCACTGAAGTAACCGTTTCCTATGAAAGCTGGCGTACTGAAGATCATGAACTCAAGACAAGGGCGGAGGGCAGTCGTGAACGGTTCACCTGCTTTAACCTTGAAGGTTATCCGGACAAAGTAATTCGGGTAAAAGATGAAATTGAACATTTCAACAACGGTGTACTTTTTTATCACCGAAACCCGAAAGATAAATTAATCCCTGATTTTTTAATTAAACAACAAGGGCTGGAAGAATACAAAGATCAGATTTTTGATGATATCAAAGACAGGACCTTTGGCGGTTACTTATTTGGTGAAGGTTTGATCCCTGCGGGAACAGGAGAGGGTAAGTACCAGATTACACCCTATAAATCGTGGGTATTAAAAAGCGAAAAAGCGAAACAACATCATCGTATTTCAATTGCGACCCATATTGAGCAAGCAGAGACTATTGATGATTGGAAAGCAAAACTTTTTGAGACTGCGAAAATGGCTCAGCAGGAACAAAAGGAAGCTTTTGAGAAAACAACCAGTTGGTGGAACCAATTCTGGCAACGTAGCCATATCATTGTACATTCTGAGAATCCCGACCCATCAAACCCCGTTTGGCAAATGGGGCGTAATTACCAGTTATTTCGCTACCAGTTAGGTGGAAATATTCATGGTGAATACCCGACTAAGTTTAATGGAGGAAATTTGATTTATGATCCCATATTGATTGGGGATCAATATAAATATGATCCTGACTGGAGACAGTGGGGGGGTGCAGTACATACAGCACAAAACCAACGCTTACTTTATTGGCCTATGCTAAAAGCAGGTGACTTTGATGCCATCATCCCACAATTTGAGTTATACCGAAAAGGATTGCCGGCAGCTAAAGCCCGTGTAGAAAAACACTTTGGACACAATGGAGCCGTTTTTACCGAATACATGAATGCACCAGGATTAGTGCTTGGTGCCGGATGGGGTTGGGAAGGAAACGGGCACAGGGCCCGTGGAAAGGAAGTCCCATTTGGTGATGAACGCGCGACCGGAGCCACGGGATATAACGACATTGTAGAAGCCGGTGTTCAGGCCAACCAGTCATGTGCATACCACTGGGAATCGCAGTTGGAACATGCTTATATGATTATGGAGTACCACCGTTTTACAGGGAAAGATATTGCACAGTATATGCCATTTATTAAGGAATCGGTAGTGTTCTTTGATGAACATTACCAACTGCGCCAAAAAATGCGAAATGGGAAACCTTTAGAAGAAAATGGGAAACTGGTTATTTACCCGTCAACTTCCTGTGAATCATACCGTGGCGCAACAAATCCAAGCGATGTGCTTTCCGGCTTGAATGCATGTTTGAAAAGTTTACTGGAACTGGATGAGAAGTATGTTTCAGCTGATGAAAAAGAATATTACAAAGGATATCTCACCCGTATCCCGGATTATCCGATTGAAGAAGTAGAAGGACTAATTGCTGTTAAACCTGCTTATAGTTGGCTGAAAGAAGCAAACCAGGAGTTACCCCAGTTTTATCCATTGTTCCCGTTTGACCAGTTTAAGTTAGGCGATGATGAAATCCAGTATTTCAAGAATGCATATAAAGTGGCCCCTGATTTCAGGAAAGGAACAATTGTAAGCTGGCACCAGGATGGAATTCAGTTTGCACGGATGGGAATGGCCAATGAAGCAGCTGATTACAATACGAAAAAGTTGCAGGATAGCCCAAGGCGTTACCCAACCTTTTGGGGGCCTGGTCACGACTGGGTACCGGATCACAACTGGGGAGGATCAGGCATGATTGGCCTGCAGGAAATGTTAATGCAAACCATTGGTGATAAAATTGTTTTATTTCCTGCCTGGCCTAAAGAATGGGACGTTGACTTTAAGTTGCATGCTCCTCAGAACACGATTGTAGAAGCTGTATTGAAAGATGGAGAAATTGTAAAGCTTGAGCTTAGCCCAAAAGAAAGAGAGAATGATGTAGTGCTATCAAAGTTTTAGTATAAATTAAAAACCCACCTCCTTTGGTGGTGCTTATGCTTAAACGGCTGTGCCTTGATTTTCATAGAAAGAAATGTAAACTATCGAATAAGCCTGCCTGTCCAGACAGGAAATATTCAATCAGAGAGTTTCTTGCTGGTCCTTTTTCTTATTTTGACTTTCTATATTGTTTTCCCTTGAAGAGGATGTCCAAAAAGTAAAAATATTGAAAGTGAAACTTTCAAACTGTAAGTAAGTAACCCCACCCAACCTTCCGCCAGTTGGCGGGGATTATAGGGGGTCATTGTACAGAACAACTTTCAATTTGTAAGTGTATCATTTTTCTATCAGACTTTTTGGACAACCCCTTCTTATATATTGAATACAAATAAATTTCTTATTTCGCCACTTTTTCAAGCCATTTAAGCATAAACAGCATCATACCCATTGATATTAAACAAACTACAACAAATATTGCCCATGTTGCCGAAATTGATATGCTTTCGTAGAAAATTGCACCAATAAATAATGCAAGATTTCCTATTGCTGTAGCACCAAGCCATCCACCTTGCATTAAACCTTGTAAGTGTGGTGGTGCAACTTTTGAAACAAAAGAAATACCCATCGGACTTATAAATAACTCAGCTACAGTTATTATGAAATAGGTTCCCAATAATAAAATTGGGCTAACTCGTTCTGCATCAGCTAATGGAATTCCTCCTTCGTTGGGACTAATAGAATCATACAATGGTAATCCGAATGAACCTAAGGCCATAACTACAAAAGCTAAAGCAGTTATACCCATGCCAATCGCTATTTTTTTAGGTGTTGACGGCTCAAAACCTTTGGCTCTTAACCATCCAAATAAACCTAGAATAACTGGCGTTAAAAATATTATAAAAAATGGATTCATAGCTTGAAACACCTCTGCTCCTTCAAACGTAATCCCTAATATTGTAAAGGATATTATGCTCAAGTCTGTATAGTCGCGAGCAAAGTAGGTTAAGGTCAAACCATTTTGGTGGAAGGAAAACCAAAAGAAAATAACAACGCCAAACACAGCAAATAAAGCATAAATTCTTCGCTTAATTTCTGCTGCTTCCATTTTTACTTCCGCTTTTGTACTTGTATTTTCAGATGATTTAACTTTATTCCTGGGATCTGGATATGTTCTTTTATTTGCTAAAAATACAACCAGAGAAGCAACCATTGCTAAAACAGCAATACCAAATGCATAATGAAACCCGGTATTGAAAACATCTAAATATTTGGAAGAGAAAGCTGTTAAATCGCTAACTACTCTTCCACTGGCGTTATTTGCAAATTCTTGAAATCTAACAAGCGATTCAGAATTAATAGAACCTTCTAAAAAACTATGGCAATACTCTGGCAAACTAGCGTTATACAGAAAGTTATGCTTGCCTAACCACCAGTTTCGTATACCAACAGCAGCAAAAGGAGCAAAAACTGCACCGACATTAATAAAGGCATAAAACAGTACGAACCCTGAATCTCTCATTTTTCCGTACTTTTCATTGTCATACATTTGTCCAACTAATGCCTGTAGGTTACCTTTAAATAATCCTGTACCAAAAGCATAAAGAAATAATCCGAAACACAGTATAGTTAACGACAGTGTTACATTAGCAACAGGGGTTACTGTTGGAAATGCAATAATAATAGCTCCAACTACCTTAAAAATTAAACCTGCCGTGATGGTGCCTTTATAGTTTGTAGTTTTATCTGCAATAATACCGCCCACTAAAGCAAGCATATACAGTGAAAAATAAAATACAGAATAAATAAGCCCCGCATTTGTTCCACTCAAGTTATACTTAGCCTGTAAAAACAGCACCAATATTGCCATCATGGTATAAAAACCAAAACGCTCGCCCATATTCGACAACGAAGCAGAAATTAATCCTTTAGGATGTCCTTTAAACATGTTTCATATTTTTAGTTAGTAATAAATCATTGTAATTTCTTGCAAGAGTGGCAAATATAGTCATCTTTTTGACTTTGCCAATTTGATATATATTAGGGGAAATCATGTTACAAAAGATAATAAGTTGTTGTTGCTTTACCTTCTTAAGGTAATTCTGGTTTTACTTAGGAAGTCGTAAAAATAGAGAAAGTATATTTAAATATCACTTTCCTCAAAAGAGAATTTGTAACTTTAGTTTTAGATAGAGTTTTGTAAAAAAGATTCAAAGATGAAAATATTCACTACCAAACAAATCGCTGAAATTGATCAGTTCACCATTAAGAATGAGCCTATTGCTGATATCGATTTAATGGAGCGGGCGTCATTACAAATTGCCAGTTGGTTAATTTTCACTATTTCAAATGAAAAGAAGCTTGTATTTTTTGCCGGACCGGGGAATAACGGGGGAGATGCTTTAGCCATTGCAAGATTAATGGCTCAGCATGATTTTCTGTGTGAAGTGTATTTAATCGATTTTGGAAAGGGGTTGAAGGGATCTCCGGAAATCAACTGGCAACGATTGGAGGAGCAAAGAAAAGTAGCACTTCATAAAATTCAATCTGAAACTGATATTCCTGAAATTAGCGATGATTCAGTGGTTTTGGATGGTTTGTTTGGATCGGGTTTAAGCAGGACCCTGGATGGATTGCCGTTGAAATTAGTCGAGCAAATCAATCAGTCGGAAGCAAAAGTGATAGCGATTGATATTCCGAGTGGATTGTTTGGTGAAGATAATTCAGAAAATGACCTTGCAAAAGTTGTCAGGGCAAATCATACACTGACTTTTCAATTTCCGAAGTTAAGCTTCTTTTTCCCGGAACATGAAGAAATCCTGGGTAATTGGGAGGTACTGCCAATAGGCTTGCATCCCGATGCAGTCCGTGAGTTTGAAACTCCTTTTCATTTTGTAACTGAAGATTTTATTTCTTCAAAAATGAAAAAGAGATCAAAGTTTTCACACAAAGGAACGTTTGGGCATGCGTTATTAATAGCTGGTTCTTATGGGAAAATGGGGGCTTCGGTTTTGGCATCAAAAGCTTGCCTGCGGGCTGGGGTTGGCTTGCTAACTACTCATGTCCCGCGTACAGGATACGAAATAATTCAAACTACGGTCCCGGAAGCCATGTGTTCGATTGATCGTTCTGATTTGATGTTTACAGAGTATCCCGATCCCGAGCAGTTTTCTGCAATTGGGGTAGGCCCTGGCTTAGGTATGAAAATCAATTCTCAGCGAGCTTTAAAAGATTTGGTAAAGTCAAAACCAGGGAAGTTGGTTTTAGATGCTGACGCTTTAAATATTCTCGGGGAAAACAAGGAGTTAATGGACTTGCTTCCTGAGAATACGATTTTAACGCCGCATCCAAAAGAGTTTGAGCGGATAGCAGGAGCAAGTACTGATTCTTATTCACGTCTGCAAGTTCAGATTAACTTTTCGAAGCAATACAAAGTTATTGTTGTCCTGAAAGGCGCATATACCAGCATAAGTTTACCGGATGGGCGGATTTATTTCAATACAACAGGAAATCCGGGAATGGCAACGGCAGGAAGTGGTGATGTTTTAACCGGGATTATTTTGGGTGTTTTAGCCCAGGATTATTCACCTGAGGATGCTGCAATTTTATCTGTCTATTTTCATGGTTTAAGTGGTGACCTTTGTGCTGAATACAATGGACAGGTTGCGATAATTGCCGGAGACCTGATTGATAACTTAGGACATTCTTTTCTGATTCTGGACTGAGCCCCTACCTGCAGCTCTCTACCCCCAGCTAAAGAAAGTGTGTGAAAACAAAAATGAAACCCAAAACAGTCTCTTACAAATCGGATGTTTATTCTCATGGTTTAATACCCCGACCCCTGGGGGCGGAAACTTATATCGTTTGCAAAGCAAACTCCATTTGATACCCCGTTAGCTTGCTGCGGGCTTGTTCATTTATCCAATTAATGGTTAAAACCTCCGAAACCAGTTCGGCGCAGGCTCTGCTCCCGATAGCTATCGGGATTCATTGCCCCGAATCCTCGGGCTTAGTTTCTATAAATTTCCACACAAAAGGCTTGAAGTCCGAAGTCCGAAGCTGGAAGTTCCCACTAAACTGTCCGAAGAATTGCTTCTGACTTCGGTCTTCTGACTTCGGTCTATAAAGTGGCTTTTCTCCCTTTGCGTTGTGACAAAGTATTCATAAACTTCTCGATTCGTTGGTTCAGTTCATTCACAAAACTGGCATAATCGGTTTCCCCGTTTACCAGGATTAGTGCATTAATAAGCTGGGCTATTTTGCGGAATGAACGATCTACTTCCTTGCGTACCTCTCTCATGTTCAGATCGGGTTTGCCTGCCTCTGATGCATAGCGGCTTTTCGACAGGGAGTCAAAAGCATTGTTTTTAATTCCCAGCTGTTCTACCCAGGCGGTAGCAGTAAGCGTTGTCAAATCATCAGCGTAATCCGTTTGCAACTTATCAATTACAGCAGTAATTACCGCTGTCTCCTCATTGTAGGGCATTGCACTGATGTTACCGGTTTCATTAAACACCAACATCACCCGTTCTGCAGCCTGTTTAATAGCCGGATCAAAATGGTTGGTGCCTGACTTTACCAGGTCGAAAAGCCCCCTGAATATTGAATCCCGTTGATTGTCCGCTTCAACCAGAGCATTGGTGAACTCACTTTTTTGAATCATGTTCATTGCGATTCCTTCATTCTGAAAATGTTGCAGGTAAGTATCAAAAAGAGATGAGATGTTTAAACTTTCCGGAGTGGTTGCTACAACCAGGTCTTTAACTTCTGTATGAAACTGATAGTGTTCTGCGTTTCTCAATCTTTTTAGACTAATTGAATTTACTTTCATAATTAGTGGATTTTTTATGGTTAATAATATAGAGGGCATTTTGCTCTGTTGGTTTATTTAGCATGTTGCAGGAACGGGTTTTGTGCCCTGGCTCCTCTTTTGTGTTTTCCAGCTTAGGGCAATGGTAGGCCACAGGCATTGGTTGAAGTTTTACCATTAGGGTAAAACTCCCCCCGGTTTTTGAAGAGGTCTTTGTCATAAGGGTGCAAGTTCCTTTTAGGCCTGTGGAGAGGATTGACCATAGGGTAAAGGGTGTTTTTAAAGCTGTGGCACCGAATACCTTTGGGGCAATAGCCCCCTCAGTACTTTTAGGGACTTTTACCCCTGGGGCAAAAGCTCCAATAGCTTTAGTTGGGACTTGCACCCCAAGGGTACAAACTCCAATAGCTCTGGTTGGGGCTTGCACCCCAAGGGTGAAAATAAGCTGTGAGCATTGCCCAATACATTTTTGTTTATAGTATGAGCCAATTATTTTAAAATGGATGTAAACCTGGGGTGTCAATTTAATGTCTGATTTTAGGGTGTTAAAATAGTTTAACTTGTAATGATTAAAGGTATGTGTTTTTTATTAAATATCAAATGGTAAATCATTCCTGACCGAATAAGAGGATAAAAGTCACCATTGTCCGGGTAAGATTTAGCTACTTGCATTAATGAATACTGATTATTTTGCTAATAGGTAATTTTAATCGGTTAATAATGATAGTAATATAAGTCTTTCCATCTTCCAATCATTTTTCCATATTAACATATTTTGGCACATAACTTTTCTCTTTTGTAGCTAGTTTCGTTATTTTTGGGATTCAATTAAATTTGATTAACCATGAAAATTAAATTAACAGGGCTGTTGCTTATCATTTTTGTGTCAACAGTTTTTGCTGTTCATAAAGACGATAAGAGAAAAACAGATGAAACTCAGGTAATAGTTCCTACGGAAGGAATTGTATACAGCTTACCTCGAACTGGTGTCCGCATTATTGTTGAGGCAACGCAGGAAACTTTCTTTCATGGGCCTTATTATAAATATGCTGAAACTTTATTAGGGGTCAAAGATGCGTCATCATCTGATTATTCAAAATGGGTAATTAGTGATATAAAACTCAGCACCTTTAGTGAGCCGGATCCTTCGCAGGTATACAAGGCAATGGGAAATGCGGCTGCGTTACTAAGTCTTACTGAGTCCGGAGTAATATCAGGAATAAATGTTGAAGCCGATGGACTTAAAGAAGAACTGGCTGTATCAACTTTCATGATTGATAACCAGGTGCCTGAAATTCCATTTCCAGATCTTTCTATGAGTGCTTTTTATGAAAAAGGTGACTCTACCAATAGCAATGTGTTAATGCCAAAATCATTTGAAGAAAAGGCAGTTGATGCAGCACATGCTATTACCAAACTCCGCAAACGCAGGTTTAAGTCTTTAGCCAATGCATATGAAGAACAATTACCTGATGGACGTGCTTATGAAGTGATGGTTGATGAACTTGGTCAGCTGGAAAAAGACTATGTTGGCTTATTTCTGGGTAAATCATATAAAACAAAGAAAGTTTACAGTTTTGATTTTATCCCGGGAGATAAATCAGTTTCGGGTGAAGTTGTTTTTCGTTTTTCGGAAGCAGCTGGTGTTCTTCCTAAAACTGATTTAAGTGGGAAACCCATTGTTATTGATTTGAAAAAAGTCGATGCGTTATTTTCTTCTCAAAATCAATTAAAAGCTTCGGCAAATCCTTCAGCCGGGCAAAGCGGAGTTTATTACCGTATGCCGGGTAAAGCCGAGATCAGGTTGATAAAAGGGCTATCTTTAATGGCAACATCCCGGGCTACAATAGTTCAGTTTGGAAACGTTGCACCTTTGCCGGAAAGCTTACTGAATGGAAGTTACCAGGTGAAGTTTCACCCCAAAACCGGAGCAATAAAAAACATTTTAGAAAAATAAACAAGGGCAGCCGTCAGGCTGCTTTTTGTTGTGTGACATATTTCAGGCCTCTTTTATTTTCTTATTTTTATCAACTTGAAAAACTAACTATACATTTGAAGATATTTAAATTATGAATGCTATTAAACAAACTTTGAGAGATTCTAAATCGGCCAGGTGGACTGCTTTGGTTATCCTTTCGTTTACCATGTTTGCAGGCTATATGTTTACCGAGGTAATTTCTCCATTAAAACCAATAATGGAGCGTACATTATCCATGAACAGTACAGATTATGGATTTATAACAAGCGCCTACGGTATTTTTAACGTGTTTCTTTTTATGCTGGTTATTGTTGGAATAATCCTTGATAAATTTGGAATTCGTTTTAGTGCTATAACTTCGGCTTTGGTAATGATAATTGGGGCAACATTAAAATATGCGGCCTTCAAAGGCTTGGTTGGAAGCCCGGATGATATCGTTCATGTGCCTGTTTTGAACATTGATATCTCTACTCAGGTCTTGCTGGCTGGAGTTGGGTTTGCAATTTTTGGGGTAGGTGTAGAATATGCTGGTATTACAGTGTCTAAATCGGTAGCTAAATGGTTTAAAGGAAAAGAAATAGCACTGGCTATGGGGATGCAAGTTGCAATTGCCCGTCTGGGTTCATTTGCTCCACTTGCTTTTGGTGCCAAAATTGCAAATGAATATGATGTGCCCACAACCATATTAATCGTTATTGTTTTTCTGATTTTAGGTTTGATTGGATTCTTCTATTATAATGTTCAGGATAGAAAACTGGATGCACAGATTGTAGAAGAAGAGACTGCAAATGGAGATGATGATTTCAAATTCTCAGACCTAATGGTAATTATCGGGAATTGGGGATTCTGGTTAATTGCGTTGCTTTGTGTTTTCTTTTATTCCACAGTATTCCCATTTTACAAATATGGTCCTGACTTGATGGTAAATAAGTTTGGTGTTAGTGAGGAATGGGCCGGTTTGTTACCTAGTTTGGTGCCATTTGGGACCATGTTGTTGACACCTATTTTTGGTAGTATTTATGATAAAAAAGGAAAAGGTGCCTCTATAATGATGTTAGGAGCTGTACTTTTAATTATTGTACATGTTATATTTTATTTGCCGTTTATTACAAGTGTGGTTGCTGCATTCTTTAATGTTATTTTATTGGGTATTGCTTTTTCATTGGTTCCTTCTGCCATGTGGCCTTCCGTTCCAAAAATTATTCCTGAAAAACAATTGGGAAGTGCTTATGCCGTAATTTTCTGGGTGCAAAATTTTGGCTTGTGGGGTATTCCTTTAGCAGTGGGTATTGTGCTTGACAGAACCAATCCGGGAGTTGCGGAAGCTAAAGCAGCTGGTGAAATGGTAAATTACGATTACCAAACTACCTGGACTATTTTTGTAGCTCTAACTATTCTGGCCTTAATTACTGCCTTGCTGTTAAAATTGGAAGACAAACGAAAAGCTTATGGACTAGAATTGCCAAACATTAAGAAATAACCATTACTAACCGGATAAAATAGATTGAAACCGCTATGCTTCTTTATTGGTCTAAGCCCTACAGAGTATAGGTTGATAAGGTGCCAATATTTTTACAATACCCTATCCGCTACGCGGAAATTCTCCGTAGGAGATAACGTATTGTAAAACAAGGTAAATACGAAGTAAATTATTCCCCGTAGTGGATTAACAAATTTTACAAGGACTGTAGTGAAAAGTAATTTAATTGAAGATTAAATATATTAAAAGGCTGTTCTGAAAAAAAGAATTTTTAACTGCAAAGCTCGCATAAGATAACGCTAAGGACACAAAGGGTTTGACAATGATAAGCTGGATTCTTTGCGTCCTTTGCAATTGCTTATAAAACTTAGCGGTTAAATATACTTTTAGGACAGCCTTTTACTTTTGCCTGACGAATCTCAGAACAAGTTAATGGCTTTAATTGTATTTTTAAAAGATGAAATTACTTGGAGACATTGAGGGAAATTGAAAACATAGAATACAATTGTGTTCAACAATTTTTCACCGTATTCAAATGTGGTCATTGATTTCAGATTATTGTCTATTAAATTAAAACAAATAACATGAGTAACGAAATTAAGAATCTGGAACCCAAAGCTGTTTGGGAAAATTTTTATAGTCTGACACAAATTCCCCGGCCATCAAATCATGAGGCTCGAATTCAGGATTTTGTTTATGATTTTGGGAAAAACCTTGGATTGGAAACAATCAAAGATGAGGTCGGAAATATCATCATCAAGAAACCTGCTACTCCTGGTTACGAAGATTGTAAAGGGATAATCATGCAGGGTCACCTGGATATGGTTCCTCAAAAAAATAGTGATAAAGAGCACGATTTTGTGAATGATCCTATTGAAGCTTATGTTGATGGTGAATGGGTTACTGCTAATGGTACAACCCTTGGTGCTGATAATGGTATTGGTGTAGCTGCAGCAATGGCTGTTTTAGCAGCAGATGACATTGAGCATGGACCTGTTGAAGGGCTTTTTACTGCAACTGAGGAGACGGGTATGGATGGAGCCGAAGGGTTAAAAGCAGGAGTTATAGACGGTGATATTTTGCTGAATACAGATACTGAAGATGAAGGGACCTTTAGTGTAGGTTGTGCAGGTGGTGTTGATGTGATTGCATCATTCAAAGCAAAAAATGAAAAAACGAAAAAGAAAGGGATAGTTGCTTTTAAAATGAGTATTACTGGTCTGAAAGGTGGTCACTCTGGCCTGGATATTAACCTTGGAAGAGGTAACGCCAACAAAATTTTCTTCCGTATTTTAAAGGTACTAAATAAGGAGTTTAAAGTTTCATTAGCAGATATTCAAGGGGGAAGCTTAAGAAATGCAATTCCCCGGGAAGCTTTTGGTGTATTGACTGTAAGAAGTAAATATGTAGCTGACCTGGGAAAAAGATTTGGAGAGCTTGTTGCTGAAATAAAAGCAGAGTTTGTTCATGCGGAACCAAATTTATCAATAGATATTGAGGAAACTGAAAATCCGAAAACAGTTCTCAAAAAAGGTCTGCAGAAAGATTTAACTGATACTGTTTTGGCAGCACCCAATGGGGTTGTTCGCATGAGCGATACCATGGAAAATACAGTTGAAACCTCAACAAATATGGCAGTTGTTAAACTGAAAGGGAAAAAAATTGAAATAAGCTGCCTTGTGCGTAGCTTCTCTGAGACTGCTAAAAATGATTTGGCATCAAGGCTGGAATCAGTTTTCCGTTTAGGTGGTGCTAAAGTTTCAATCCAGGGTAGTTATCCGGGCTGGATACCCAATATGGATTCACTAATTCTTGAGGTGATGAAAAAGCTTTATGCAGAAAAGTATGGAAAAGAAGCTGAATTGTTAGCGATGCATGCAGGTTTGGAATGTGGTATTTTAGGTGCAACTTATCCGAACTGGGATATGATTTCATTTGGCCCAACTATTCGCTTCCCACACTCACCAGACGAGAAAGTGAATATTGAAACAGTCCAAAAATTCTGGGATTTCTTACTTCTAACGTTGAAGAATATTCCAAAGAAATAAAGCTGATTATGCTATTGATAGCCTCACTCTAAGTGAGGCTATCAATAGCATATTTTTTACTCCACAATCAAACTTCCTTTTTCATCAAATTTCCAAAAAGGAGCCCAGGCAATTTCCCAATGTTGCCCATCGGGATTTGCAAAATAGCAATCGTAACCTCCCCAGAAAGTTTCGCGAGGTCCTACCAAAGAAGTAGCACCATTTTCAATGATCTTTTGTAGCATAACGCAATTTAATGGTATCAATTTTTAGGGTAACAATGCGATAGCCATTCTTTAAAATATTCAGCATTTCGCAGAAAAGTTAATAAAACGGATAATCATTTGTTAATGATTTTTAATGTGCAAATCCAGAGTTGTTATTTCACTACCTTTAGCAAGCTAAATACACTTCTTATTTAACCAGTTTAATGGTTTACTATTGCTTAATTTAATTGTTCCACCATTAGAATAATGAAGAAATGCAAAATAGAACAAAAACAACTCGCTTAATATTAGTTGGTGGATTTCTTGGTGCAGGAAAAACCACCCTATTGTGGGAGTCTGCTCGTCGTGTTATGGAAAGGGGCTACAAAACAGGATTGGTGACAAATGATCAAGCCCCTGAACTTGTTGATACGGTTTTTCTTTCGCAGAACTCTCTGGAAGTAACTGAAGTTAGTGGCAGTTGTTTCTGTTGTAATTTCGATGGATTGATTGATGCACTTAAAAATGTAAAATCCAAAGCTGAAGCAGATGTTATTATTGCCGAGCCTGTAGGTAGTTGTACAGATCTTTCAGCAACCATCCTTCAGCCATTAAAGGACAATATGAAAAGTGAACTGTTAGTCAGTCCTTTATCGGTAATGGCTGATCCTTTAAGGCTTCAGGATATTCTGGATGGTAGAAATGCCGGGTTGCACCCAAGTGCTGCTTATATTTTTAGGAAACAATTGGAAGAAAGTGACCTGATCCTGATCAACAAATCTGATTTGCTGAGTCAGAATGAATTGTCCCGGTTAAAAAAACAAATTGGGATCAATCTCCCAGGTTCAGAAGTCCATATGATTAGTGCAAAGACCGGTGAGGGTATTGATGTGTGGTTAGATGAAATGATGCAACGTACCGATGCAGGTAAACGTTTGATTGAAATAGATTATGATGTATATGCTGAAGGAGAAGCCGTTTTGGGTTGGCTCAATAGTACCATTGCTCTGACTGGTGACTCCGTGGATTGGGACAAGTTTACCAAAAAGTTTCTGAAACAGTTAAGCGAGAAGTTTGATCGTATTGAGGCAGCGGTTGGTCATGTAAAACTACTTGTTAAAACAAAGAAAGACTACATTATAGCTAACCTGACAGGAAAAGCTGAAACAATGAATTTTCGTGGTTCGGCGGGTGTAAGTGACGAAGCAAAACTAACACTTAATGCGCGGGTCGAAATGTCACCATATTTGCTTGAGCAAATTGTTCATGAAGCTTTGGATGTTCATCGGGGACTAACAAAAAAAGTTATTGCATGGAAATGCCTGAGTCCGGGGCGTCCTCGCCCTACATTTAGGTATGACAAAGTAATAAGGGGTTAAGTAGTAGTATCAGGTCAAACTTCACTTTACAGATAATTGAAAGAAAGGTAGTTGAATGAGTTAGGCCTGTTAATTAAATAATCAACTACAATTATTAATGTTTGTTAACGACTTGAAAATAAGCTTTGAAATATTTTCTGATAAAAAGTTTTTTCACTTGCTTTAAGTTGTTCAGAACAAAAAACAGATGAGTAATTCATGTATTATATTCTGCCAATGTAATGCTGGTGTAATTCCTGACAGAAAAAGTGACCAATTAAAAAACGCTTTTCAACATCTGGAAACAGATGTTTTTGAGTTGCAGGATTTATGTGCAATCTCGGTGAATGAAAAGAGTGTATTAGTTGAAATATCAGAAAAGTACAAACAGAAAGTGATTGTAGCCTGTTACCCTCGTGCAGTAAAAAATATGATTCTTCAGGCAGGTGTAAATTCAGCAGGATTTGATGTGCTGAGTTTTAAAGAACTTTCAGTCGATGAAATTAATACAAAGTTGAAAGTTGATTTTGGCTTTAAAGAAGGAAATGCAAACTACCAGCAAAAGGTTTCTGAATTAAAAGTGCCTGCCTGGTATCCTGTTATCGATACTTCCCGTTGTTCGTTATGCGGGCAGTGTGCACGTTTCTGCCTTTTTGGGGTTTATTCATACAATAAGAAAAGCCTTGAGGTTGTTAATCCACTTTCCTGTAAAAATAATTGTCCGGCCTGTGGGCGAACTTGCCCTGAATCAGCAATTATGTTTCCTCGTCTTAAAGAGAATTCGGTACTTGCGGGTGCAGAGCCTGATGAAAAAGCCAACCAGGCACCTGGAAAAAAAGATAGTTTGTTTGTCATGTTGAATGAACGAAATAAGGGCAGGAAGAATATTTTTAAGCAGGGAGTTGTTCAATTGGCCGAGGAGGAAAGAAAACGAGCGTTGAAAGAATTTAAGGAGAGTATTCGAAAAGAGAAATAGTATGCTGAAGCAATTGTTGTTTAATACGGATAGGCATTGTCTTTATAAATTTGTTTATAACATGGGCATTAAAGGTGCTCTTGGTTTTAGGCGCTTTCAAAAACGACTTAAAAGAGGGGAATTCTTTCCTGCTTTTCATTTTATTTCTGTTACAGACGATTGCAACTTGAATTGTCAGGGGTGTTGGGTTACCGGGAAGAAAAAAAATGATCGATTATCGATAGAACAACTAGACAAGATTATAACTGAAACCAAAGCTCAGGGTTCATATTTCTTTGGAATACTTGGGGGTGAACCGCTATTGTATAAATCGCTGTTTGAAATTTTTGAGAAGCACTCGGATTGTTATTTCCAGTTGTTTACAAACGGTACATTACTTACTCCTGAAGTAGCTGAAAAAATCAGGCAATGTGCAAATGTTTCGCCATTGATCAGTTTTGAGGGGGATGAAAATGTTGCAGATATTCGACGGGGAGGCAACAATGTATATGAACTTACTCAGCAGGCAATTAACAATGCTACCGATGCCGGATTGGTTACTGGTGTTGCTATGAGTGTTTGCAAGTCGAACCTTGATCTTGCTTTATCTTCCGGGTTTATTCAGTCGCTGATAGATAGGGGAGTTCACTACTTATGGTATTACATTTACCGGCCGGTAGGAGAAAATGCAACGGTTGAATTGAGTTTGAGTGAAGAAGAAATAGAATTGCTAAGAAAGCATATTGTTGAAGCACGCTCGAAATATAAGATTGCTATTATCGACGCATATTGGGATGAAAAAGGTAACGGACTTTGTCCTGCTGCATCTGGTTTAAGTCATCACATTAATGCTTCGGGCTATATTGAACCATGTCCTGTTATTCAGTTTGCAACAGATCGGATAGGTGATAAACCATTAGCTGAGATATACAACACTTCGGTTTTTCTGGATGAACTGAAAAAAGAAATTCCACCAAAAACATCAGGATGTATTATCATGGAAGATCCACAATGGCTGGTTGATTTTGTTGAACGGCACAATGCTAAAGATACTTCGGGACGTGGGAATGAGAAAGCCAGGTTAAGAGCAATGAACAAAGTTTGCAGCCATGGTTCCGGAGTACCAATACCTGAAAAGAACTGGGCATATAAATTTGCAAAAAAACGCGCCTTTTTTGGATTTGGCGCTTACGGATAGTTATGATTAAAACAGAACGATTATTAAAAGTTCCTTCAGACGTTAAGATTCGCAATTTGTTGCGAAAGGAAGCTCGTGAGCTGGTAGTTGAAAAAGAACTACAGCCTCCTGCTGATTTTGAACTCCTTGAGAATTTGGCTCGGGAACTTTTACAACGATTGGATTTAGAAAATGAGTATCTGGATTTTACAATCGTTCTGTGTGGAAATGAAATATGGAGAAAGGTTATCGCTGCTACGCCTTTTGATCGCAGGTTGCTTTTGTTGCCCCAGTGTTTAAAAAATACCCAATCATGTAAAGCAGATGTTGACTCTTTAGGCTTGATCTGTGCGGGTTGCAAAGCTTGTGGTATTGATGATGTGTTAACAAAAGCAGAAGCATTGGGATATACAACCTTAGTGGCCGAAGGTACAACAGTTGCAGTAGGCTTGGTCGAAGAAGGTGCTATTGATGCAGTAATAGGTGTTAGTTGTATGCCTGTACTTCAACGTTCATTCGAGCCGGTTTCGCGGGCTGCAGTTCCGGTAATGGGGTTGCCTCTTTTATATAATGGCTGTGAAAATACAAATGTTGATTATAGCTGGTTGTTAAATGAAATGAACCAGTTTGAAGAAAACGCAGATATACAACCTTTATCAGTTTCGTTATTAAAAAATCAGGTTCAGGATTATTTTACTGAGTTTCATTTGAAGCCCTTTTTTCAATTTCATGATGAAACGGAGAAGCTGGCCAAACAAATGTTGATGATGGGTGGACAACGTATCCGCCCGTTGCTCTCAATGATGGCATATCGTTCTTATGCAGAAGTTATTGATGAAGATATCCAAAAATCATTAGCGCTTATAATTGAGTGTTTTCATAAAGCGTCACTTATTCATGATGATATTGAAGATGGTGATGACTATCGGTATAATCAGGAAGTTTTGCATAAAACACATGGAGTACCAATTGCCCTTAACGTAGGCGATTATCTGGTTGGTAAAGGTTACCATATTTTATCAAAACTGCCTGTTGATGATTCTTTGTTGGCTGCATCCCTTAAAATAGTTTCATCATCTCATTTAAACTTAACTGTGGGACAAGGAGCAGATTTAATGCTGTCTGGACAATTAAACGATACATCAGTTGATGACTTATTGAAAATATTTGTTCAAAAAACCGGCGAGGCTGTTAAAGTTGCTTTGTTGATTGGAGCAATAAATGGAGGAGCTGATGAGTCAGAGATGAATATACTTAGAGCATTCTCCGATTGGTTTGGGATTGCTTATCAAATACGTGACGATTTGAATGAGTTCAGGGAGAACAAGCCTGAGGAACTGCAACACTCTCCTTTTTTGATGGTTCTTTTGAAAGAAAAGCTTTCTGAAAATATCAAAATGAACGGAAACACCAAAATAGAAGATTTACATCAACTTATTATTGATGAGAAAATAGATTCCCATGCTGATGCATACCTAAAACTATATGTTGAAAAGTGTTATCAGGAACTTGATCGATTACAAAACCTTAAGTTGAAGTTGAGCTTATATGGTTTGATGGGAAAAATCTTTCAAATTGAAAGAACATGATCCAACCCAAATCTTACACGTCAGTTTTTTTACAATTAACAGATACAGTTGAGAAAGGTGTAGGTCTTTTGGATGAATCCTTTCAGAAAGAAATTAAACAGTTTGTATTAAGCCAGCAACATGATTCCGGTGCATTTACAGATCGTTCAGCTGTTCCTGATATTTATTATTCGTTATTTGGCTTTATACTGGCAAAAGCTCTAAAGTTGGAGCGTAGTTTAAACGCTTTAAGTACATATATCCTCAAAAAAGATTTCAAGAACGAAAAAAGCCTAATCCATAAATCTTCACTGATTTTACTATCTGATTATTTACCTGGAAACAAAAAGAAAATTAAACTTTTTTATCTTTTAAGGAATAAAGACAATCAGGCAAATAGTATTTATCGAATCTTTTTATTTTCATTGGTTTTTGATGCACGGCATGGGAAAAATGGCCTTCTACATTTCTTTGCCCGTTTAGTCTTGAAATTTTTTAAGGAGCATGGATCATCACCGGCAAGTATCGTTGCCGCAATGCTTGTTGCGCGTCAGATAGTTGGATTAAAAACAAAAAAACAGGAGCAGCAACTAATAAGCTTTTTGGCAGAAGATGGTGGGTTCAGAAGTTTTAGCCATGTAGGTTCGGGAGATATGTTAGCAACCGGAGTTAGTTTATTTGCTTTGAAAAATGCAAAGTTTGACTTGAGAGAAATAGCACCTTCATGCTTAAACTTTATTCAGCTAAATTTTTCTAATGGTGCTTTTTTGTCCGGAGATGGTGATCAAACCCGGGATTTAGAATATACATTCTACGGTTTGCTTGCTTTGGGATCTTTAGCTTAATTTAGACTGATCAATTTGACCTAAGTCCAGTTCATGAAACAAAGTAAATTACAAGAACGATTTGAAGAACTTGCTTCTATTCTAAAAGCTGAGATGAATCCTCAAGGATTTTGGACTGGCGAATTATCGTCGAGTGCTTTAGCTGTTGCAGTTGCAATTGCAGCATTGCATTTTCATGATAGAAATGCTCACAATGAGCAAATCAAGAAGGGGTTGGAATGGTTGCAAAATCATATAAATGATGATGGGGGCTTTGGCGATACCTCAGACAGCCCGGCTAATGTAAGTACTAGTTTGCTGGTTTATGCAGCATTGAATTTATATCGGGAAGATACTAAAGTTAAAAACCTGCAAAACAGGCTTTCAAACTGGTTAAGACAAAAAGGAATTGATGTAAATTCCCCCCAGGTTGCTGAATATATTTTAAACCATTACAAAAAGGATTATACTTTTTCTGTTCCAATTCTTACCATGTGCGGTTTGTGTAATGTCCCGGGCGAAGAAGCGTTCAAATACATTCCACAATTGCCTTTTGAATTGTCATTATTACCACGAAAATTTTATCGAATCTTAAAATTGAGCGTGGTAAGTTATGCCATACCTGCTTTAATTGCTGTTGGCATTGTTGTTTTCAAAAAGAAGAAAAGTAGTTTCTTTTGGCGGCTTATTCGTAAAAAGTCAATTCGTCCTTCACTGGCTTTGTTGCAACGATTAATGCCTTCGGGTGGTGGTTTTCTGGAAGCCATTCCGTTAACCGCCTTTGTTAACTTGAGTTTGACAAATGCAGGCTTTAAAGATTCTGAAGTTGTAAAAAAAGGAATTGCGTTTTTGTTAAAGAGCCAACGCGAAGATGGAGGTTGGGCAATTGACATTGACCTGTCAACCTGGGTGACAACTTTATCGGTAAAATCTTTAGGTTCAAAAATTGATACTGTGTTAAGTCAAAACCAGCAGGATATAATTTCAAAGCATCTTCTTTTCATTCAGAATAAAGAGTTGCACAAGTTTAATGGAAGTCCTCCCGGAGGCTGGGGATGGACTAATTTCCCTGGCTCAGTCCCGGATGGTGATGATACGCCGGGTGCAATTCTGGCATTGCTGAAACTTAAACCGGAATATGTTCGGGATTCAGTTGTGTCTGGATGCAAATGGTTATTAAAACTTCAGAATAGTGATGGTGGCTTTCCAACTTTTTCAAAAGGGTGGGGAAAATTACCTTTTGATCAAAGCTGTACCGATTTGACCGGGCATGGCTTACTCGCAATTTCAGCGGTTCTGGAGACTTACGGTTCAGAACTGGATTCACAAACTACTAAGTTATTCAGGAAATCATTTTTACAAGCGCTTTCTTTCCTTCGGAAAAAACAAAGAAAAAATGGTAGTTGGTTGCCTCTTTGGTTTGGAAATCAACAGGTAAATAACCATTCAAATCCGGTGTATGGTACGGGAAAAATTTTGATTTATTTGCATGATACAATTCAACATAAATGGATTAATGAAAGCACTAAATTGAAATTACAGCAATTAATTGAAAACGGTGAACGATATTTGACTTCTGTACAAAATAAAGATGGAAGCTGGGGGGGCGATAAATCCGTTGTAGGTTCAATAGAAGAAACTTCAATCGCAGTGTCTGCTTTATCTGATGTAATAAGCAATAAAAATGTAATTGATGCAGGTTTAAGCTGGTTGGATGATTACTTTATGAAGCATGGATTGAAGCCTGTACCCATAGGACTTTATTTTGCTTCATTGTGGTATAGTGAAAAAATGTATCCGCTGACTTTTTATCTTGAAGCAATTGTGAGAAAACTGGAAACTAACCATTAGTGTAAAGATTGCTAATTCCCCAAACTAATTTTTGCCCTATTTTCCTTTCTTCTGCGTTAAGTTTTTTCGCCGTAGCTGTGGCTATGCCTGTAAAACTTGCCTTGAACAAAGAAAAATACCATCAAAAATTTTAATTCG
>JANQII010000054.1 GCA_028282195.1 Prolixibacteraceae bacterium | reverse complement strand
ATTTGACGCGAATAGCACCGCTATTTAAGGAAAATTCAACGTAGCATAACCGAAATAAGACGCATAATAAAATAAAAGGATAAATTCCTAACAGTTACTTAAATCTTATTTGTTTATAAGATGCTTTAAAACAGAGTGTTTGTGTCATTCTTTTTGAATTGAAATTTTTTTAAGATACTTACTGATAGTTGATAATATTGAGTTAGATTTTGTGTTATAAATTGTAACAAAAACAATACTTTTATTTACTATGTGATTTGCATGCAATGAAGTTGTTTAATTTAGAGACTGTTTTGAATCAGATTGAAGAATATGGAAAACAGCAGGAAACCGTCGAATACAATGGAAGACAATTGTTTCCCCCAGGGAATTCGGGGTTTTTCTATTGTATTCAATGGTATTCATTTATCCGGTTAATGTTCGGTTGAAACTATATCAGAGGCTATTTTTAGCTAAACTTTTGACAAGTTCAATTCAGCATATGTGAAAAATCAGTATAAACGAATTAAAAGAAATTATATTTCTGAACCGCTTTTATACACCATATCCTGTCTAAAAATCGTTAACTTTGCAGTCGCAATCAGAAAACCTATGGCAAAAAAGACCAAAAGCAGAAAATCATCAAAGAAATCAGGCTTTTTGAAAGGATTTAAGTCCGCATTAACCAGTGATAAATTCAAATATACTTTGGGACTCTTTCTTTTTGTCCTTGGTCTTTATTTACTAATCGCTTTTGTATCATTCCTGTTTTATGGTCATGCCGATCATAGTAAACTTGACATTTCATGGCGCAAGTTAATAGCTGATGCTAATATTCGGGTTGAAAACAAAGCAGGGAAAACAGGTGCTTTTTTAAGTGAAATGATCATTAACAAAGGGTTTGGGATTTCCTCTTTCCTTTTGATTTTCATGATTATTATTACCTCTTTCCAGCTTTTTGGAAGGCCTTTAGTAAAATATGCGAGGTCGATCCTTTTCTCACTGGTAGCTATGTTTTGGGGATCGTTGGCTTTAGGATGGCTGCTGATCAGTATTAACCATGAGGGCTTTGTTTACCTGGGAGGTGAAAATGGATATTACTTAGCCGTTTGGTTTGGCTCATTGATTGGAAGGGCAGGAACTTTCTTCTTATTGATTTTCTCTCTTTTTATAATTGTATTACTTGGTTTTGAAAACTTTATTCCATGGTTAAAATCAATCTTTGGTAAAAAGAACAGAAGCTCGGAAATAGAACAAGATTCAGAAGTTCTGGAAGCTATAGATGAACCGATTGTTGAAGATGATTCGATTTCAAAGGTTATCAATGAAGATGATTTAATTGAAACCATTTTTGATCCGGATCAGGATGCTGAAGTTGAGTTGGATAGTGAACAGGTTCAACAAAGTATTGATGGGCAACAAGTTGTTGAGAAAGTTGAAAATACAGAGGAAAAAGAGCTGGAGATGACGGTTGAAAAGCACGAGGATGAAACAGCAGACGAGATTACACCTGATACACTTGAAGATTACGATCCAACTTTGGATTTATCAAATTATCAGTTTCCTCCAATTGATCTTTTAGAAGATCATGTTTCAGGCAATGCAGAAGTGAGCAATGACGAGCTTCTTGCCAATAAAAATAAAATTGTAGAAACTTTACGTCATTATAAAATTGAGATTACCAAAATACGTGCTACCATTGGGCCTACGATTACATTGTACGAGATTGTACCTGCACCAGGTGTTCGTATTGCAAAGATCAAAAACCTTGAAGATGACATTGCACTAAGTCTGGCCGCTCTCGGCATTCGTATTATTGCCCCAATTCCGGGAAGAGGAACAATTGGTATTGAAGTTCCAAATCAAAAGCCGGAAGTAGTTTCCATGCGGTCAATTATTGCTTCTAAGAAATTTCAGGAGAGTACCGCTGAATTGCCTGTCGTTATTGGTAAAACGATTTCAAACGAAACTTTCCTGATCGATTTGGTGAAAATGCCTCATATTTTGGTGGCTGGGGCAACTGGTCAGGGTAAGTCAGTTGGGTTGAATGCAATTATAACCTCATTGCTTTATAAAAAGCATCCTTCGCAACTGAAGCTTGTTTTGATTGACCCAAAGAAGGTGGAGATGAGCCTTTACTCAACAATTGAAAAACATTTTCTGGCCAAACTTCCTGATGATGAAGAGCCTATCATTACTGATATTCAGAAGGTAAAGTATACCTTGAACTCCTTGAATATGGAGATGGATATTCGTTATGATCTGCTGAAAAAGGCATTGGCAAGAAACATCAAAGAATACAATAAGAAATTTATTAGCCGAAGGTTAAATCCGGAAAAGGGACACAGATATTTACCATACATTGTGGTGATAATTGATGAGTTTGCCGACCTGATTATGACTGCTGGTAAGGAGATTGAATTGCCAATTGCACGTATTGCACAGCTTGCAAGGGCTGTAGGTATTCATATGATTATTGCGACGCAGCGTCCATCAACAAATATTATTACGGGTGTAATTAAAGCGAATTTCCCAACCAGAGTTGCATTCAAGGTAGCGTCTATGATTGACTCAAGAACTATTCTGGATACACCTGGTGCTAACCAATTGATTGGTAAAGGGGATATGTTGATTGCTTCGGGTAGTAATATCACTCGTCTTCAGTGTGCGTTTGTAGATACACCTGAGGTTGAAAATATTTGTGAACATATTTCCGGGCAGCAAGGATATCCAACTGCATTTATGCTGCCTGAATATGCAGGAGAAGATGAAGGTGGTGCTTTGGATGCTGATTTAAACAATCGCGATGAATTGTTTGATGATGCTGCTAAAGTAGTGGTGATGAATCAAATGGGGTCGACTTCGATGATTCAACGTAAATTTTCAATTGGATATAATCGTGCCGGTAGAATTATGGATCAGTTGGAAGCTGCAGGGGTAGTAGGACCAAGTGAGGGAAGTAAAACACGGCAGGTTTTGATTCAGGATGAATATAGTTTGGAACAATTATTGAACAGCTTGTAAAAAATATTGAAATGAAGAGATTAATTCTGTTAGTAGCAATTGTCTTTTGTGCGGGTACTTTATCGGCACAGGAGGATGCAAAAGCGAAATCTATTTTAGAAAAAGTTAATGAAACCACACAAGCCTTTGAAAGTATAAAAGCTTCCTTTACATACATTATGGAGAACAAGGAAGAAGATATCCGTGATGAAAATAAAGGGGATATTCTTTTAAAAGGCAACAAATACCAATTGATTCTTCCATTGCTTGGACTTGAAGTTTACAGCAATGGCAGCACTGTTTGGACTTATATGAAAGATGCGAACGAGGTTAGCATAGCCGAATTTGATGATGAAATGAATGAGATGATGGATCCTTCAAAGATTTTCACCATTTACGAGGAAGGGTTTACTTATCAATTTGTTGAAGAAAAAACATCGAATGGTAAAGCAGCTTATGTAATTGATCTTTTCCCTGAGGATGAAGAAATGGAATACAGCAAAATGCGTATTGAAATTGAAAAGGCACGAATGCTGGTTAGTAAGGCCACGATGATAGGCAGGGAAGGTAGCAACTACATTGTTCAGGTGGATAAGTTTACAACGAACTCCCCGGTAAGTGAAGATTCTTTTACATTCAGGCCTGAGAAATATCCGGATATTGAAGTGATTGATTTAAGGTAAAAAAGATTATAGATAAACAAAAGGGAATTTAGCAAATTACAGCTACCCTTTTTTTATTGCAATTTATAAAACCACCTTCTTTGATGGTGGTGATGTTTAAACGGCTGTGCTTTGATTTTTCATTCAACATACAAATGTAAAATATCGAATAAGGAATAAGAAATCAGAAACTTTTCAAGTCCTTTTACATTTTTTGTTCCTCATTTCTTATTTTGACTTTCTTTGTTTTTGGTAAGCAATGGTTGTTATCTTTTGGAGAGATGACAATCCCGTGCAAATTAAGTCCACTTGCATTGAGGGGTGGATATTCATTGTTTTTGATCCATTTTCGTTACAAGCCGTTCTGCTTCTTTCAATTGTTCATGCTTCCCTAAATCCATCCAGGTAGATTTATTGTCATCAAAAACAAAAACTGGATGTTTTTTTGCTAATCTCAGGTAAAGGTCGACGATAGGGAACTTACCTTTTTCTTCTATAAAATCAAAAATTTCTGGACTGATAATGTGTATCCCGCTGAAAGCATATTTTTCAGTCATTTCAATTTGGTCAGGTCGACTAACTTTAATTTTGCCAGTCTGTATATTTGTCCAACCGCAAAGTTGGTTATTTTTATTTGCAAGCAAATAACGAGAGCTTTCCCTTTTACGAACAGCAAGCGTAGCTAAAGAATTTTTATTTAAATGAAATTCTTTTAACTCCTGAACATTAAGATTTGTAAGAACATCAACGTTTATTAACAGAATAGGCTCATTGCCAGAAAGTAAACCTTTAGCTTTTAAAAGTCCGCCACCTGTTTCGAGCAATTCATTTTGTTCATCAGAAATAGCTATTTTGATACCATCAAACTGTTTGCTATTCAGGAAATGAATCATTTGATCTGCATAGTGATGCACATTTATTACGATTTCAGCAATACCATTCTTTTTAAGATTTAAGATACATCTTTCGAGCAGTGTGATGCCGTTTATTTCAACAAGGGCTTTGGGTTTATTGTCTGTTAGTGGTTTTAGCCGGGTTCCCAGTCCGGCAGCAAATATCATTGCTTTCATCAATCTCAGTTTTGTATAAAAGTAGCAAAAGCATTTTTAAAATAATCAATTTCAGAATCCAGTCCTCAGTTCCATATTGCTTCTACAATAAATGATCTATTCATGCGAATCAAGAGTTGAAAATCTTGCCTTTAAATCCGGATTTTCCTGAATATTTAGAATAAACCCTTGATCCACATATTTTTATACAAGTACTCTGTACTCTCCCCTAACCCCTCTCTATTGATAGAGAGGGGAAAATTGAATCCAACATTGTTGGACTCAATTGGGGTGAGTTAAATGATAACACCTTGAACAATCAGCCTATCAACCGAATCGGAAGAGGTCAAATCAAGGATTTCCCTGAATATTCAGCTTCAACCCTTGATTCATATAAATACTGAATAAAATAAGTCATTACTATAAAGATGAAAAGGAAACGATTGAATACAATGGGAGGTCCTTGTTTTCAACCGTATTCAACCGTTTTCAATTTTCTAAGCTAAAAATAAAAGCAATGTGTTCGCGATAAAAACTTACTTTAACCAAGCGAAGAAAACAACGGTTGTTTTGAACAGGTTTACTATTTTTTCAACTAACTTTGCAATTGAAATTTTAAAGAAATGGCAAAAGACTGGAAAGATAGGCTTGGGGTTGTTTATTCAACCAATCAAGATTTTCAATACGAGAATGATATACCGGAAGAGGAGGAAACATTAGCTCCGCAGCAGCAGGATTTAAGGGTGATGCTTGATAAAAAGAACCGAAAAGGAAAAGCCGTGACCTTAGTTACAGGTTTTGTAGGGGCGGATGATGATTTAAAACAACTGGCAAAACTGTTAAAGAGCAAATGTGGCGTAGGTGGCTCTTCAAAAGGTGGGGAAATTTTGATTCAAGGTGACTTTCGGGATCAGGTTATGCAGCTTCTTCAAAAAGAAGGCTATAAGGCGAAACGGTCGGGAGGATAGATTGAGAATTTGGGAAAGGGAGAATTCCAAATTATATCAAACCGGTATTTACCGGGGTAATACCATTTTACCTGCAAATTTGCTCAATAAAAACAGCCCTTTTAGCTTTCTGCTTCAAAATAAAAATTAGATATAGCCCGGCTATTACTAACTTTTCTTTTTCGCATAAAACAAACCTGATTGCCTTCCCTACGGGAGGAAATCCATCCCTACGGGAGGAGATCCGTCAGGCAAGTAATCATCCATTTTTATTTGTGAAAATTTACAAGCAAAATGGTATAAGGCAATTTTTTGCCGGCAGAGCTACTCAACTGTCAGGTTGGCTGTTGTTCTTAGTTGATCGGACAACCTGACAGTCGGGTAGGGCTTTTTTTTATTTCATAGAGCTACCTGACTCCCGGATTGTACATTCTTTTATCTGGCGGAGCTACCTGGCTGTCGATTAGCATAAACTTCTTCCCGGCGAAGCAATCCGACCTCCAGGTAATGCTTCCTTTTATCTGGCGGAGCAACCCGAGAGCCAATTTGCATAGACTTCTTCCCGGTGAAGTTACTTAAGGACTAAAGTTCTGGCTTTAATACTGTTTTTCAAGGACTGGAACCCTTAATCTATATTTTTATCCGGTCAGTAATGATAATTTTTACCAGCCTGGTTTTAACGTAAAGCTATAGCTATAATTTCCTGGCTTGATCAAATATTTATCCATTACCGGAAGCCCCCAGGAATTGTCACCACCGACCCCCATTTGTTGGTAGTCAATATTTACTGTTAAGTTTTCTCCTGTTGTTAGTTTAAAATCATGGGTAGCCGATTCAAGGTCTTCCTGTGTGTAAGGCCATACGCTTACAGATAATAAATGATTTGAATTTGTCGTGAACTTGACAGAAGCTTCTCCATTGTTATCTTTTATTTTGATCCATCTGATACCACATCGGTTTGCATTTTCCTGTGGCCTGACATAGGGTGTTATAAACTTTTCTATACCTGATTGGTATATTCCTACGGCTGCAGAAGTACTTCGGTCAATATAATTCTCGTGTGGCCCTTTGCCATACCATTCAATATGATTTAGCTTTTTATTCATGCTGAATTGTAGCCCAATTCGCGGAATATTTGGGGCACTTTGAGGGATGTTTATGTGAATATCAAATAATATTGTTCCGTTCGGATAAAAAGTATGTATAATTTTAGACCGGGCTTTGGTTTTATTAAATATAAAATGGCTTCCAATAGTTATTTTCTTATCAGAAGTTTCAGCTTCGATGTTTTCAAGGGTATAGTTATTTGCTTCTTCTTCCCATTCCCCCATTAATTTATCTACTTTCCAGCCTTCATCGTTGTCTGTTAAAGCCCGCCAGAAATTGAAACTGACACCTTCGGTTATCACTTTTGTTCCATCAATTTTTAAACTTGTCACAAGACCGGAAGATTTATTGACCGTAGCCTGAAAATTATCCCCGTTTATAAGGAATAAACTATTGGTCTCTTGTAGCTGTACCTTTTTACCCGATAGTTCAGGCTTGTGGGCTTCGAAATTGATCGTATTCAATTGAAATTGTTCCCAGGCAACAGTTTGTCCTTTGGGTGCCCATAAACAGTCTTCTTTCAATGAAAAACTAAATGTGATAAATGTTTCTTTATTTTGGTCAAAAATTATATCGTCAATTTCAACCTGTTTCTTTTTTAAAGGATCACATGCTATTGAATTCAGGAATTTCTCTTCTTTTACATGGCCTTCTTCAGTTATTTTGTAGCTAAAATCATACTGGTTTAAGTTTTCATTCAGCATATAATTGGTAACTTCAATCGTAAGTGGGCCCTTCCTTATTAGTTTTAGTTTAATGGGTTGATATACTTTTTTCAGTTCCTGATAGTGAGGATGTGGTTTCAGGTTTGCTCCAATAATACCATTTACGCAGAAATTTGAATTGTTTGGGATATCACCAAAATCACCACCATAAACAAAACCTTTATCAGGATTGGATTGATCTCTGTATAAGGCCTGGTCAATCCAGTCCCAAACAAAGCCACCTGCAAACATATCATGTTTGTAAAAGAAGTTCCAGTAGTCAATTATATTCCCCAGGCTGTTCCCCATTGCATGACAATATTCATTTAAAACAAATGGTCTGCCCGATGGGTATTTCCCGTGTTGGTTTTCATGCGATATTTGTCCCCGCTCCCCTTTTCGCCTGGCTTCTCCCTTTAAATGTTGTTCCATCCATTGAATGGGAGGATAAGTCTGGCTGTCAAAATCAGCTGCTAAGTTCATATCAGCATACTGAATAAATCTTCGTTCAGGATCATTTTCGAGCGTAGTTTTTCTCATTTCCATAAAGGCTTTGCCATACCCGGCTTCATTACCCAATGACCACATGACCACCGAAGGGTTTTGCCTGTCCCGGATGACCATTCTTTTCATGCGCTCTACACAGCCGTAAGTCCACTCAGGTTCATCGCCTGGCAGGATACGTTTATGGTAGCTTAGTTGATGTGATTCAACATTTGCTTCATTCATAATCATCATCCCAAACTGATTACACAATTCATACCATTGCGGATCACATGGATAATGAGATGTCCTTACAAAATTGATATTGGCTTTTTTCATCAATATCAATTCATCAATCATTTGTTTTTTAGGTACCACATAACCCTGGTCCGGAGAGAATTCATGTCTGTTAACCCCCCTGATTTTAAGCTGAAGCCCGTTAAAGAGGATTTTATTACCCGCAATTTCAATTTTCCTGAACCCTACCGGTAAATTGTAGGTCTCAACAATTTTGTTTTTATTTGTTAACGATACCTGTACCATATATTGCTTCGGGTTCTCATGAAACCAAAGATCAACTTCCTGAAGGTTAATTTCAGGTAATGTAATTTCATTATTGAACCCAACAGGTACTGGATCAATAGTGAAGGTTTTATCCTTAAATAATGGTTTCCCTTCGGGGGACAATACGGATACGGCTATTTTTTGACCTTTAGATACCTTGTTGGTAAAGTTTGCCGGTGAGAAATGGATCTTAAGTTTCCCATTATTATTTTGAAGATTGATAATGGGTTCGGCATAAACATCCCACAAAGTCACTTTTGGGATTGCCCTAATGAATACATCCCGGAAAATTCCACTAAGCCTCCAGAAATCCTGATCCTCAAGGTAAGAGCCGTCGCAATATTTGTATACTTCAACAGCTAAAAGATTTTGTCCTTTAATCAAATGCTCGGTAATATCAAATTCTGCAGGCAACCTGGATCCCTGGGAATATCCAACCTTCTTCCCGTTTATCCAAACAAAAGCTGCCGAACTTATGCCTGCAAAGTGTAATATAACCTGCTTGTCATGCCACTCTTCAGGTACATGAAAAGTCTTTATATAGGAGCCAACAGGATTTCGGTTTTTGAAACTTGTGAAGGAAGAATCAGGTGTCCCCATAACGTTCGGGGGATCTACCTTAAAAGGATATTCTATATTTACGTAGAGTGGGGTTCCGTACCCTTGTCTTTCTATCGTTGATGGAACTGGAATAGAATCCCAGTTGCTTCGGTCAAAATCAGTTTTATAGAAGTTTACTGGCTTTGAATCAGGATCTGGTGACCATTTGAACCCCCACTTTCCATTTAATAATAGCAGATCATTCTTCAACGTAGGATTATTTGTTGGTAAAACAGATGTTCTTGGAGGCAATTTGTTTATCCCAATGATCCATGGATCCTGAATTTCATCTGGAATTTGGCAAAAGGAATAAGAAAAAAGAAGAAGCAAGGTACAAATAGAAGTAATCGTTTTAATATTCATGATTAACGGGAGTTTGTTTTTAGATTCCCTAAAAATAAGAAAAATACCTTTTTCTGCGCTCTTAAAGTTGTATCGGGTAAATTATTCAAGGTTTCACTTTCAGTGAAACCCTGAACATATGATCTGATTATTTCGTATAAACACGGTTCTCTTGTTCAGCCACACGAATGAAAGTTGTGCGTTTAGACAGCTCTTTCAACTTCTGGGCACCAACGTAGGTACAGGTACTTCTAAGCCCACCAAGGATATTCTGTAATGTTGATTCAACTTCACCTTGATATTCAACCTCAACAGTTTTTCCTTCACTGGCACGGTATTCTGCAACACCACCAACATGCTTATCCATGGCTGTGGACGAACTCATTCCATAAAACTGCTTGTATTTCTTGCCATCGCGTTCAATCAATTTGCCTCCGCTTTCATCATGACCGGCTAACATGCCTCCAAGCATAACAAAGTCTGCTCCGGCACCAAAAGCTTTTGCAACATCGCCAGGTATGGCACAACCTCCATCGCTGATAATTTGACCGCCCAGTCCATGCGCTGCATCAGCACATTCAATAATTGCCGATAGCTGAGGATAGCCAACTCCTGTTTTTACACGGGTTGTACAAACTGAGCCGGGACCAATTCCTACTTTAATGATGTCGGCACCAGCTAATAATAGTTCTTCTACCATTTCACCGGTAACCACATTCCCTGCAAAAATTACTTGATCGGTAAACTTTTCACGAGTCTTTTTCACAAAGTCAACGAAGTGCTCCGAATAACCATTAGCAACATCAATACAAATATATTTCAGCTGTGGGTTTGCTTCAAAAATTGCTTTTACCTTATTCAGATCCTGAGTGCCGGTTCCGGTACTAACCGAAACAAACTTTTCGATTCCTTCCGGGGCGTTTTTCAAAAAATTATTCCATTCTTCAAGGGTATAGTGCTTATGAATTGCTGTAAATAACTTTTTTTGTGCCAGTTTTTTAGCCATTTCAAAAGTACCAACAGTATCCATATTCGCTGTCATAATGGGGATGCCAGTCCATTCATTAGAGCTGTGCATGAATTTAAATGTACGCTCTAAATCAACTTGCGACCTGCTTTTTAGGGTGGAACGCTTAGGCCTGAACATGACGTCTTTGAATCCCAACTTAATGTCGTATTCTACTCTCATTTCTATTTCTTTTTGGATTACCTGTAAATGTAAGAATAGATTTTGGTATTTTATTCATTTAACTGTGATGCAGGACGTTGATTTAACACTTTTTGTGAATTTGGCTTTTTAGTTTGTTGGGATTTCTTTCTTATGTTTTAAAAACCAGTCCCAAAGGTTTACTTCATTATAGGCATAAATCCAGGAATCGGCATGATTCCCTTCTGGTAAAACCGTATATTTCACCGAACTACCTTTTGCTTTCAAAGCTTCAACCAATATTGCCGAGGCTGATTCAGGAACTGCCCTATCTTTTTTCCCGTGGAAAACCCAAAGTGGCATGTCTTTCAAACTGCGGGCAACTAAAAACGGGTCCCCTCCTCCGCAGATTGGAGCCATAGCTGCAAAATAATTGGGGAACATTGATCCAAGGGACCACGAGCCAAAACCACCCATACTTAGCCCGGTGAGGTAAATCCGGGACTTATCGATGTTATATGTGCCAATAATCTCATCCAGCAATTCCTTCAACAGGTAAATATCCCAAAATTGTTCTGGAGGGCATTGGGGAGCAACAACTACAAATGGGAGTTTCCCACCGTTTTCCAGGATTTTTGGAGGACCCCATTTTTTCACCAGGTTCAGGTCATTACCTCTTTCACCAGCTCCGTGTAAAAATAAAAGTAACGGACTGCTTTCCCCATTTTCGGAATATCCTTCGGGCATAGAAATAAGGTAAGAAAGTCGCTTTTTTGATTGAAACTTTTTGTTCTTCAGTTGAGAGAAAGCCGATGTTGTTAAAAGAATTGCAACAGCAATACATGCAAATGTTTTCATCTGGTTGGTTTAAGTGTTTAATATAAAAAATAATTTTTCCGTATTCTTTCAATGGATTTGTTTAGTGATTGATCAGTAAGACATAGAAGATAGTTTGAATACGGTTGAAAATGATTGTCTTCGACTGTTTCCTAAATTCTTCTGTTTTCACTAAAATTTATCTTCTATCACAGGTTTAAGTAATAATAGCTGTTTTTTTTATGAAGAGATTTAGCAATTAATCCTCCATTTCTTTTAAAATATTTTCGACTTCTGCTTCGGTTTTATGAAGCTTTTCTTTACACAACTTAATCAAGCTTGAAACTCGTTTGACTTTTGCTGAAAGTTCATCAACATCTAATTCGTCGTTTTCGATCTTGTTTAAGATTTCATCAATTTCATTGACTGCCTCCTGGTACGTTAATTTTTTTGGTGCCATATTTTGTTCATTTTATTCTGTTAATTTATACTTTTCCTAGTCCTAGTGATAGCCTCACTTCAAGTGAGGCTATCACTAGAATGGGGTTGAAAATATTAGCGACCAGCTTCTGACTTTGTAACTTCACTTTCAATTTTTCCATCAACCAACTGGGTTTGTAACTTATCACCTTTTTTCAAATTATTTAAAGACTTAACTAATTGTCCTTCTTTATAGGTAATGCTATAGCCTCGCTTCAATATTTGCATGGGGTCAACAAGCCTTGTCTTTTCTTCATAATTCTGAAGTTGAACAGTTCTTTGTTTAAAGCCTTCTTTCAGCCTGATTTTAAATTCCTGGCTAGTTTGATCAAGCTTTGATCTCATCATTCGGAACTGACGTTGTGTATAAAAATCTAAACCAGAGATTTTTTGGTTCAAATCGAAAGATTGTTCTTTTAAATAATTCAAACCACTTCGTTCTAGCTGTTGCTGAAAACGTTTAAATTCATTTTCTTTTTGATTGAAAAAAGAAGGAATCGATTTTTCCAACCTCAGTTTCTGTAGGTTAAAACCACCTTCTTCTTTAAGAATTAGCTGCCTGACATCATTGGCCAGTTTTTGTCCAACATTTTGCAGGTAAGTTTTTTCTTTTTCCAGTCGCTGCTGAACCAAATCAATAAAACGATTCTCAAACTGAAGAAGTTCTTGCTCAAATGCCAAAGCACCACTAATCAAAAACCCGGCAACAGCAGTAGGTGTTTTAAGTTTTGTGTGCGCTACCAGGTCAACAACGGTCTCATCTTTATCATGACCAATACCGGTAATTACCGGAATGGGGAACTGTGTAACATGATAGGCCAGTTCATAATGGTCAAAACTTGCTAAATCCAATTGTGCCCCACCACCACGGATAATGGCAACAACATCAAAAAAGCTTTCGTATTGAAAAATTTGCTCCAAAGCCTGCATAATCGAATCGGGAGAATCGTTTCCTTGCATGATAGCCGGAAATAGCTTCGTATAAAATTTAATTTGATGTGGATTATTTTCAAGCTGATCTAAAAAGTCCTGCAAACCGGCTGCTGTTGGTGAAGAGATGATCGCAATTCGTTGCGGGACTAATGGAAGTTGTAGTTCCTTGTTCATCGTTAGCACACCATCTTCCTCCAATTGCTGGATGATCTCCCTTCGTTTTCGGGCCATATCACCCATCGTAAAAGTAGGATCAATATCCCGAATGTTCAGGCTTAACCCATAAACAGGGTGATATTCAACCTTGGCCTGAACCAATACTTTAATGCCTTCCGTAAAAGACTGTCCGGTTGTCGTTTCAAAATAGGGTTTTAGCATGCGGAAGGTGTACGACCATATGGTAGCCCGCCCCCTTGCCAAAACTTCTTTTGTGGCTTCATCAATTTCTACCAGCTCCAAATAACAATGACCTGTCCGGTTGACTGTAAATTCACTTATTTCAGCACGAATCCAGTACATCTGAGAGAAAGCATCATCAATCGTTTCCCCGATTAACGCATTTAGTTCTGCAAGAGATAATTGGTTGTTTACCATTAACGCAATTTATTTAGAGCTTGTTTTTACTAGTTTATGAGATTCTGATTGATCTGCTGATCTAATGAATGCAACATAAACGCCACTTGGCAAGTTACTAAGATTCCTGAATACTAAAGGGCTTCCCGGGGGAAAAGTTTTTTCAACTAGTTTACGTCCATTCAAAGAGAAAAGAAAAATATGGGTATTTCCATCAGTTCGATTTTTTTGCTGAAAGAATTCAATCTCATTGATAAATGGATTAGCAGATGTAATCCAGTATTTTTCTGATTCGACATTCCCTAATCCTTGATCCTCCAGAATTTGTGAAGCCTTTTCAAAATCAGGAATACCATATCCGAGTCGGGGGTCAGGGGTATTGTATTGTGATGCACTTTTTTCAATCGCTTCTTTAATTTGAAGATTAGTTGCCCTGGGAAAAGCTTGCCATAAACAAGCTGCCATACCCGTAAGAACAGGACACGAAAAAGAGGTTCCGCTTCCCTGGGCAATGATTCCGGTTTCACTCTGAACAAAAGTGCCCCACCCCAGAGCAGAAACATTCGGCTTTACTTCATCATTTGCATTGGGACCTAAAGAACTAAAAGGAGCCCAAACACCATCTTTATCAACTGCACCAACCCCAATTACAGAGCTTCCATCGGATGGGGCCACCAAAAATTGCCAGGGATCATTTCCTTCATTGCCGGCACTTGAAAAGACAAGCATGCCTTTTTCAAAAGCAAGGTTAGCAGCCCTTGTAACCCTGGTTGTATTTCCATCTAATTCAGAATACGTGTGGTTCATTGCCGGATCATCAAACTCCGTGTAGCCAAGTGAAGAATTGATGATGTCAACACCTATACTATCAGCATATTCTGCTGCAACTACCCAGTTATCTTCTTCAATAATATATTCTGAACGGGCATCTTCCGAACGAATTAAATAGTAGTTTGCTTTTGGGGCAGTCCCCAAAAAACGGCCAGGTATTTCGCCAGCCATTATGGAAAGAACATTCATGCCATGATCATCTTCAGCATAAATAGTTGATTGAGGGTCAACAATATCCCGGGTTTCAATTATTCGATTCTCCGAATTCAGACTGAAAAAAGATGAAAGTTCATCCACTTTCAAAAAACCAGCATCTAAAACAGCAATATGCATTCCTTCCCCTAAATAACCGTTGTTATGTAAGAATTGACCGTTTAGCTGACTAACTTGGTATACTGACAGTCCATAACGTGCCGTGTCAATTTCATTTTTGAATCTTTCCAGAGCAAACTTGTCCTTGACCGACTTTAATTCAATTCCAGGTTTTGTAAGTTGCCAATCTGTAATAAAATCAAAGTCAGATATTAGTTGGCTTAACTGATTTTGTGTGGTTTTTACAGTAACACCATTCAGCCATTTTGAGGTGTGAATAATTTGAATTGTGCGATTTGAGATGCTATCTAAATAGGTTTGTGAAACGGGTAAATCAGATTGATTAATCTGAATGTTTTGAGCTTTACGTCGTTGAATTGCCCTTTCTGACAGAAATTCCTCAGGACGATCGGTTGAATATAAAGTTCCTGCTTTATCCGAAAATTCAATCCAATAATAATCCTCAATATCGTTTTGAGCAGATACTGAAAGAAACAAGGCAATAAAAACAGGAATGATTAATGTTCGAATAAGCATGAATCTGTTCATTTACTTAAAATACACACAAAGTACCATAAAGTTTTCACAGCTTACCTTCCAAACATATTGTTCTTCATCATGTATTCAGATGGATCTTGCATAAATTTCCCGGGGTCAATAATCTTTCCGCGATTTTGTTCCATCAGCTTTAGGTTAATTTGCTGGACGCTATCGGCAACTTCCGGGTTCATTAAAATGCCCATATCATACTCTAATGTGTGTGACAATTCGCCATTATCATGAAAATACCTCCATTGATTATGTCTTAAATTTTTAACATAGAATGCTTCCAGCTCCGGTTCACCATTCGGATAATAAACCAAACAGAATCCGTCTCTTAGGTTATTAACCATTTTACATTCCATATATGGTTTTCCACTTTTGTAGTATGCTCTGTAAAGGCCATTTTTTAATCCAAGTGTCCAATCAATTTCTTCAAAAAGTTTCCCGTCAGGATAATAGGTTTTACTGACCCCTTCTTTTTTCCCATTTACAAAGTTTTCTTCTGAAACAAGTAAGCCTGATTTGAAATATTGCCATTGGCCAATCTTCATTTTTCCAAGGTATTTCCCCTCAGCAATAAGTTTGGACCGGGTGTCGAAAAGCTGTGCACTGGCAGAGTCGGAGTAGATATCGTATTTCAAAATAGCTTTAACAACCCCGTTTTTATGATAGCGCTTAAAAAGTCCAACAGGCTTGTCATTTAAAAAAGTTCCTTCGTACAGAAGTTTCCCGTTGTCCTGGTACTTTTTCCAGATTCCCTGTTTTTGTCCTTTGTCATTAAACTTATTGTATTTCTCGTCTTCCTGTGAAAAAGAAATTAGATAAAAGCATAACAATAATGCGGTAATTGAGAATAGTTTCATGTTTTTGTATTTTACAACTCTCAAAAGTAAAGAATTATTTTCCGAAATGGACTTTATATCAATTCTGATTCTATTAGTTTTGGTTTGTCCAATTAAAATGCCAATTTATCAGGAAGTAATCCCTGTTTGTCAGATGTGATTTTAAGGTTTATTGAAAAACTATCAAATTCAGACAATCAAATAACTATAAGATTATGAGAAAAACTTTGTTTGCTTTTTGCATTTCACTAATTACGGCATTTTATTCTTTTGGAGGGATTACTAAAGATGAAAGAAAGAACTGGGAGAAACTTGATTGGATGGTTAGAGGGACAGTACCTTTTAAGTACAGCTCTGGTTCTGTTGAAATTAATCTCAAAACATGGGAGGAGGAAATTAATGTCTCATTAGCTAAGAACTATAGTTTACAGGATTCAATTGAGTTCCATAAAATTATAAATACTTTTAATGAAGCCATACCAAATAGAAATATCAAATGGAGTGGTTTAGAAGAACCCAGCTTAATTATATCTTTTACGGAACTCAATGTCTCAAATATTTATCAACGAAACTATGCGTTTAATTATAATTCATATAAGAAATCTACTTTTGATAAGGGAAAAAGCTTTTTAAACCATGAATTTACTTTTGTTAAAATAAATGATGCTCAACTATACCTCCATGATGAGAAAGAATTTCAAAAACGAAAGAAGATAATGTGGAATGGTTTTGCTCGAATCTTAATTGATTATGGAGATAATAGTGGGCTTAGTATTGAGGAGCTTTCTGTTTTAGGAGGAAGTAAGGTTAGTTTAACTGAATTTGATAAGTTCTTCTTTAAAACAATTTATGCTGATGATTTTAGGAAGCAATATTTATCCTTCATAAAATCAGAATACAATTTATGGGAAGGATACAAATTCCTGACAGATGAAAGAACGAAAAGCTCTATCGGTTTCTTTCTTTATTCATTAGCAGCATTATTGCTAATTTATTATGCATATAAACTTTTCTGGGAAAATAAGCTCGATTTAAAATTGAAAAGCAGGTTTGCAAGGTTTCACATTCTTGGGTTGATATTCTTTATTCCTCAGATTCTTTTAACTGTATTTTATTATGTGCCTGAAATTCATGAACTCCAGCATTGGAGAATGAGTTTTATAACAGTTCTGATCGCTGCATTAGTTGTAATTCTGTTTTTATTGTTTTTCTATTTTGTTTATGCTTTCATTGCATACCTGGTTGAATGTGTTGTATTTGGTAATCTTAAAGAGTATAAATATCAACAATATGTCCGGGTTTGCTCTATGTTAGTTTGTATGTTATTTACGATTCTTCCTTTTGTTTATTGGGATAATATCTCTACAGATAGTCCTGCAAATGTCAGGATTTTTTCCATATTTATTGCTTTTCTTGCTACTACTCTGGGGCGTTTGTTTTATTTCCATGACCAGCACCAGAAGTCAATCATCCGTCAGCATCAGAAATTAAAGGTTGATCAATTAGAGCAATTGCAAACCAAGTTCCAGTTGGAGGCTATTCAGGCAAAAACAAACCCACATTTCTTATATAACTCTTTAAACACGATAGCTTCACTAGCGAAACAGGATGCTTCCAAAACAGAAGATTTTGCCCTTAAGTTATCGCAGTTGCTTCGGTTACGTTTAAGTAGTAACACACCTTCAGAAATTCCATTGGTTAAAGAGATAGAAACAATAAAGTTGTATCTTGAAATTGAACGGGAACGTTTTTTTGATCGATTGGAATATGAGATCGATCTTCCGAGAAATCCTGATGAAATTAAAATCCCATCTGATATTTTGCTGAATCTGGTTGAGAACTCGATAAAGCATGGGATTGGAAAACAAACTGGAAGTGGGATCATAAAAATTAAAGTGACAGATGATGAAAGCCGTATAAAGCTTGCTGTTTACGATAATGGACCCAATTTTCCTGAAAATCCAATATATGGAACAGGGTTGAAAAGTATTATGGATAAATTGGACATTTTGTATCCTGATAGTTATGAATTTGCTATTTTTAATCATCCGCAAAAACGAATTGAGATATCAATTAATAAGTAAAAATGTCTCGTGTATATACTTGTATTATTATAGATGACGAACCTCATGCTTTACTCAGGCTGAGGAAAGTGCTTAAACAAACAGGGAAGTTTGAGGTAATCGCAGAAGCAAAAGATGGCATTGAAGGTAAAGAGTTAATAAATAGTTTATGCCCGGAAGTTGTATTCCTGGACATTCAAATGCCGGGAATGGATGGTTTTGAAATGCTTGAGCAGATAGAGAGAGATCCATATGTAATTTTTTGCACGGCTTACGATAAATATGCTATTAAAGCTTTTGAAACCCATTCTGTAGATTATCTTTTAAAGCCAATTGAAATTCCTCGGCTTTTAAAAACGATTGAGAAGCTATATAAGCGTTCTGAGCAAATAGACGCGATAAAAGAGATGCAGCTTGAAATTCGAAAAATAATATCTGATCAGAAATCAAATATTATCCCTGTTAAAATCGGTGACCGGATCATTTTGGAAAAACTTGATCGGGTGTGTTTTTTTGAGGCAAATGAAAAGTGTGTCTATTTTTTCAATGCTGATGGGAAGAAATATATGGTAGATTATTCATTGCAGGCACTTGAAGTTAAGTTGCCCGATAATTTTATTCGGGTTAGCAGGTCAACAATCGTAAACAAAAACTATATCTCCGAATGCAGAAAATACTTCAAAGGGAAACACGTCCTGATAATTGAAGATCGAAGTAAAAGTAGAATTATCACAGGTAATTCTTATAAGGAGACCCTTAATGAATTGCTAAGGTATTGAGCCGAAAAATATCTGTGACATCTTGTTTTGACTTGCTGTGATTTTTCCCTTTCAGTTTGGTTTTGTCAACTGGGTTGTTTATGAATCTTATTCATCTATTAAACTGATATACTATCTGCATCGTGGTTTACTCTATTCTTCAAGCATAAGTAACAATTTTCGTACATCTTTAACATCGTTGATGTAATATTTTGCTGCAGTTGTTTTTGTACCTACTTTTATGGTATTAGCCGATTCAGGTAGGGAGTTGAATGTATATTCATCAGTCCAGTCATCTCCTAAAGCAAGGACGAAATCAAAATTTACAGTACCGATTTTATTGAGGGCAGCCCTTCCTTTATTTATTCCTGCATTTTTTATTTCAATTACTTTATCCCCATCCATAATTTCAAGGTTAAGGTTGGCGATGTAATTTTTCAAATCATCTTTTAGCTCCCAGGCACGCTGTTGCCCCATATCCGGGTCAGCATCGCGGTAGTGCCATACCAATGAGTAATTTTTATGCTCAATAAAGGAACGAGGTGTCCGGTCAACAAAGTTCTGCAGGACAGGTTCGATAATCCCCATCCACTCTTTATCAATCTGGTCGGTCATTCTCCATTCTGAATCCGGGTTTTTATTCCAAACTCCATGCTCAGCAATAAAAGCTAATTTGCTATAACGGTCAAACCATTTAGATAATGTCTCTTTATCCCGGCCACTTATAATTACAACAGTATTTTCTTTGCGATCTGTCAGGGTTTGTACAATTGAATGAAGCTCTTCATCGGGCATTGCCATTTGCGGATCTTTATGAAATCCGGTGAGGGTTCCGTCATAATCAAGGAATATGATGCGGTTTTTTGCATTTTTATAAGAATCAACTAATTTTCTTATTATTGAGTTATTTACTTTTCGGGTGTAGTTTGACTCCTGTAGTTTTTTTACTTCTTCTAATCCTTTAATAAAATCATTGGCCCAACGCTCTTCGTTGTATATGCTGAGTCGTTTTTGAAGTATTGAATTTCGTTTTATCTGATCTGAGACAGGCATATTCAGGGCCTGATATATAGCTTGTGCAACTTCAGTCCGGTTATTTGGATTAACAATGACTGATTCGCCCAATTCTTTAGCTGCCCCTGCCATTTCGCTCAAAATCAAAACTCCTTTTTTGTCTGTTTTACAGGCGATGTATTCTTTTGCATTCAGATTTAACCCATCCCTGGTAGGTGTTATCAAAGCAATATCGGCACTGCTGTATAATTCAATCATCTCAAGACGATTTAATGCCTTGTAAAAATACCAAACCGGCATCCAGCTTATAGTGCCATACCTGCCGTTTATCCGGCCAACCAGTTCATCCATTTCTTTTTTTAATTCCTGGTAGTCGGGCACATTTTCCCGGGATGGGCTAACAAACAGGAAAAGGCTAACCTTTTCAAGATATTGAGGGTACGTTTTTAGAAATAATTCAAACGACCTAATTCTGTCTGGTATTCCTTTTGTATAATCCAGCCGGTCGATTGAAAGTATTATTTTACAGTCCTTACTTTTATCAATGTGTTCTTTTAATTCTTTATGAATACCGGATCTTCCGGATACCGGATATTGGGACAATTCTTCTGCTTTAGTACTGAAGAATTCAAAATCAATACCTTTTGGGAAAGCATCTACTTTAACTATTCGCTCATCAAGTCTAATCCTGTTGAAAAAAGTTTCATGCCCCAGAAGCCTTCGAACACAACTCATAAAGTGCCTTTGGTAGTCGTAAGTGTGGAACCCGATTAAATCTGCTCCCAGAATTCCTTCAAGTAGTTCCATCCTCCAGGGTAAAATACGGAATATTTCAAATGAAGGAAAAGGGATATGTTGGAAATAGGCGATTGAAATATCCGGGAATTTTTCACGGATTAATTGGGGTAATAACATCAGGTGATAATCATGGATCCATAAAATATCATCATTGCCCATGTATTTTGCCAGATGATCAGCATAGATCTGATTAACTTCTTTGTAAGCTTCCCAGTTTTTGGGTGAATATTTTGTGTTTTGGGTAAAATAATTAAAAAGTGGCCAGATCGTATTGTCGCAAAATCCTTCTAAGAACTCACTTCTTAACGTTTGATTCAGGTAAATAGGAATACAATTGTCTTTTCGGAATTTATTATCAAGCTCAATTTTATCATTTTCACTTATTTCATCAATGTTAACTCCAGCCCTTCCGATCCATTTTATGTCAAAAGACTCATAAAACCGCTTGAGTCCCGAATCAAATCCTTTGGTTATTGGTTCAAATACTTTTTCTCCATTTTTATTGGTTACCTGCATGGGTAGCCTGTTGGATATCATAAACAATCGTTTCATTTCTCAGGATTTTATGGTTGAAAGTCAATACTTTTTCTCGTCAGGGCTTAAATTCCGGTTAGCTTTGGATTTTTAGAATTAAGTCCCTGATTCGATTTGAACTTAATATTATTTGTTAGTAATATAGCTATAATTGATTACCATTCAAATAATTTTTTCTATTTTGAAGTACTTAAAACAAGGAAAAATGTTGATGTCAGAAACCCAAAATCCTAATTTGCTATGAATGAGAATTTATTGTTTGATGCTGTAATTTTTGATATGGATGGCGTGATTACCAAAACCGCCCTTACGCATGCAGCTGCATGGAAAAAGATGTTTGATGAGTATTTACGTAAAAGAGAAGCTGAACATGGTGAGAAATTTGTTGAATTCACTCACGCCGGTGATTATCTCCCTTATGTAGATGGAAAACCCCGCTATAAAGGAGTCGCTTCATTTTTAGAATCACGTGGAATTGATATTCCGTTTGGTGATCCGTCTGATGCACCAGGCATAGAAACCTGCTGTGGTTTGGGTAACCGGAAAAATGATGCATTTAATGAAGTGTTGGAAAAAGAAGGTGTTGAAGTTTATCCATCTACTGTAGCTTTAATAAACGAACTTAAAGATGCTGGTATAAAACTGGGAGTTGCTTCCTCAAGTAAAAACTGTAAACCGGTCCTGGAACGAGTTGATTTGCTCGATGTGTTTGAGGCCAGGGTTGATGGTGTTGTATCAGCTGAATTGGGTTTAAATGGAAAACCGGAACCGGACATTTTTACCACTGCCTGCGACATTGTTGAGGCAGATTATGCGAATTCTATTGTTGTTGAAGATGCTGTTTCAGGAGTTCAGGCAGGAGCGAAAGGTAATTTTGGTTTAACGATCGGTATAGCACGGGAAAACAATCGAAAAGAATTGGAAGAGGGAGGTGCTGACATCGTGGTCGAAGACCTTGATGAAATAAACGGAATAGAAGGACTAAACGAGATTTTTCAAAGATTCAACCCATAAACCCACAATATTAAATATGTCAGTTAACCCTAATGAATTCAAGACATGGTCGCTGGAATATAATGACTATGACCCTTCAAAAGAGAAGTCCCGGGAGTCATTATTAACTGTAGGCAACGGCTATCTGGGTACTCGTGGTGCTTTGGAAGAAGTTACAGCAAACGATACAAATTATCCGGGTACATATATTGCCGGATTATATAATCGTCTGGTATCAAAAGTGGCAGACAGGGACATTGAAAATGAAGATTTTGTAAACATTCCCAATTGGGCATACATCAATTTCAGGATTGATGATGGTGATTGGGTTGATTTTAATGATATAGAAATTATTTCGATCAACAGGTCACTTAACTTTTCCAGTGGACTCCTTGAAAAGCAAATGATTGTCAGGGATAAAAATGGACGAGAAACCCAAATATCGAGCAAGAGGCTAGCCAGTATGGCCAACCAGCACCTTGTTGGTATTCAATACAAATTAAAACCTCTGAATTATTCAGGGAAACTTGAAGTTAAATCAGCTTTAGATGGCAACATTATTAATGATGGCGTAGCCCGGTACCGGGAACTTAATCAGCAACATTTAGAACCTTTGGAAGAGGGAAGTGAAAATGAAATAAGTTGGTTAAATGTAAAAACAGTTCAATCAGGTATCGAAATTGCACAAGCGGCTAAACTTTCATTTTTTGTAAATGGGAAAAGGAGTCGTGCAGATATACATAGTAAAATTTCAACAGGTGAGGTTCATTCACTTTTTGCTGTCAACTTAACTGATCGTGATGAGTTAACTGTCGGGAAAATTGTTGCTATTCATACTTCAAAGCATGATGATGTTAAAGAACCGCTTTACGAAAGTAAAAAACTAGTGGCATCAGCTGGTACATTTGACTCTATTTTAAAAGAAAGTAGAAATAGTTGGGAAAAGATATGGGATAAGATTGATGTTCAAATTGAAGGTGATCCTAAATCACAAATGCTTGTTCGTTTACACCTTTATCATCTTATGGTCAGCGCTTCACCAAACAATAAAAATATTGATGCAGGAATTGCAGCCCGTGGCTTGCATGGAGAGGCATACCGTGGACATATATTCTGGGATGAATTGTACATCATGCCTTTGTATAATCTCTTTTTACCCAAGGTTGCAAAATCAATACTGAATTATCGGTATCGACGACTTGATAAAGCCCGCAAATACGCAAAAGAACATGGCTACCGGGGGGCAATGTTTCCCTGGCAAAGTGGTAGTGATGGGAGGGAAGAAACCCAAATTGTACATCTTAACCCAGTATCCGGGAAGTGGGGAGATGATTACAGCTCGTTGCAGCGTCATATCTCTATTGCTGTTGCATACAATGTGTGGTATTACTTCCAGGTGACGGATGATCTCGAATTTATGGAAAACAGTGGTGCTGAAATGTTTTTTGAAATATGTCGTTTCTGGGCCAGTAAATCAGTTTTTGAAGAATCAAAAGCTTGCTATACTATTTCGAAAGTTATGGGACCCGATGAATTTCACGAAGAACATAAAGCCAGTGAAGGTGGTGGGGTAAAAAACAATGCATATACAAATATTATGGTTTCCTGGTTGTTTGTTAAAGCTTTTGAGATAATGGGGAAACTGCCAAAACCTTCGCTTAATAAGATAACAAGTGAAATACGACTACATCCGGATGAAATTAAAAAGTGGAAAAAGATTTCGGAAAATTTGAACATTCCTGTTTCAAAAGATGGAATAATTGAGCAGTTTGAAGGGTATTTTGATTTAAAAGAGCTTGATTGGGACGCATACCGTGAAAAATATAAGAATATTTACAGGCTTGACAGGATTTTGAAAGCTGAAGGGAAATCGCCGGATGATTACAAGCTGGCAAAACAGGCCGACACGTTAATGACTTTTTACAATATTGATGAAGAAGATGTTACGAACATTATCATGAATACTGGTATAAACATTCCATCCGATTATCTGGAGAAAAACTATAATTATTATTTAGACAGAACGTCTCATGGATCAACGCTTAGTCGTGTTGTTCATGCCTATCTGGCTAATTTATTTGGAGATAAAAATCAGGCCGGGGAATTGTTCTTTAAGGCTTTGGAAAGTGATTTTACAGACATTCAGGGTGGTACAACTGCAGAAGGGATCCACGCTGGTGTTATGGGTGGAACAGTCTTAATGACAATCACTTCGTTTGCTGGAATTAACTTCAAGAAAGACGAGCTGAGCATAAAGCCTCAACTTCCTGAGAATTGGGAGTCGTTAAAATTTAACTTTAAATTTAAGAATCATCGATATTATATTAACCTAACTCACAGTCAATTAAAAATCGAAGTGAAAAGTAAAAAATCTGATCCAATTACTATTGATTTTTCAAATAAAAAAATAATTTTGACACCGAATAAAAAAGAGATATTAAACTATTAATTGTAAAAAGAGGGAAGTTAGATGTTAGGTGATGTACTTTTGATAAATGATCTCCACAAAAAAGCAGCGGAATCAATTTATGAGTATTTGTTAAAGAAGATTAGTCTTCATAGGAAAAGTTATCGTTTTATCGTGGCAATTTCCGGAGAATCAGGGGCAGGAAAATCTGAACTTTCGCATTCCCTTGCTTTGTTGTTGAAAAAAGAAGGCAAACGGGTAAAAGTATTACATACTGACAATTATTATAAAGTATCCCCGAATTTGCGTAATGGTTGGCGTAAAAAGAATGGAATTAATCATGTAGGTGCTACCGAATACGATTGGAAATTGTTAAACCGAAATATTAAGGAATTTAAGGAAGGCCGTGAAGCGTTAATGCCCTGTGTGGATATTGTCTCAAAGCAGATCGATAAATTGATTACTGACTTTTCTGAGATTGATATTTTGGTGGTTGACGGGCTTTATGCAATTAAGATAAAAGCTGTTGACCTTCGTGTTTATATTGACCTGACTTACCATGATACCAAAAAGAACCAAAGTGCCAGGGGGAAAGAGGCAAATGATGAATTTCGTTTTCAGGTACTTGAAATGGAACATCAAAATTTGCTCAAACTGAAACCCCAGGCTGATTTGATTGTCAATAAGGATTATCAAATTGAAGAAGTTCAGAAGGCATAGAATATAAAAATAGGTATCGTATTGTTATCCTAAATTGTGTATCTAATTTCATTTCCTATGGAAAGTCAGTAAAATGGTCATTCAATAGTCAATGATAGTCATTATTGAGAACAACAAATGACCATGTAATGACGACAAAATGATAATAAATGAATGCCTTTGGATTACTAAAAGTAATTTTGCAAAACTATGTCATTAGGACAATAATCCGGCTCATATAAATAAATATTTCATGCGAATCAAGAGTTGAAAATCTTTCCTTTAAATCCGGATTTTCCTGAATATTTAGAATAAACCCTTGATTCACATATTTTAATACAAGTACTCTGTA
>JANQII010000043.1 GCA_028282195.1 Prolixibacteraceae bacterium | reverse complement strand
TTGATGTGTTTTTCATAGTTCTACATTGGTTATTGAGTGTTGTATATTCATTATTTTCTTGCTTTCCCCTAAATTCATATTTGTGTATAAAGCATAGCTTTAAAAGGGAGAGATGATTAGCTCCTGGAAACACGAACCTACCGGGGAATGTATCAAAAGGTCAAAAATGTGTTTTTTACCTTTTAAAAGTCCGCACAAGAACCTCAAAACACTGACTATTAAAATCTTATAAACAATTAGTATCTTTCGAAATCCCAGATAACTGGCTTTTGATACACCCCCTAAGAGGATAGCTAAAAAATGATTTAAGAAGTACCATTCACAAAAAAAGCCCGGTAAAAATTACCGGGCCTCTTAATATTTATAGTATGTGGATGGTTTTTTATTCGCCACGAACAGCTGCAACACCTGGAAGGGTTTTTCCTTCAAGGTACTCAAGCAATGCACCGCCAGCGGTTGAAATGTAAGATACTTCCTCCGCCAGTTCAAATTTGTTGATACAAGCAACCGAATCGCCACCTCCGATTAGAGAGAAAGCACCTTTTTTAGTTGCAGCAGCAATTGCATCAGCAACGGCACGGGAACCAACAGCAAATTTATCGAATTCGAAAACACCAACAGGACCATTCCATAGAATTGTTCCTGAGTTTTCAATAACTTCTTTGAATTTAGCTATACTTTCAGGGCCTGCATCCAAACCTTCCCACCCTTCAGGAATGTCATCTGCAGCAACTAATTGTGTGTTGGCATCAGCACTGAAAGCATCAGCGGCAATAACATCAGTCGCAAGAAAAAGCTTAACCCCTTTTTCAGCTGCTGCTTTTTCAATATTTAGTGCAGTTTCAATGTAATCATCTTCGCAAATTGAACCACCAACATTTCCGCCATGCGCTTTAACGAAAGTATAAGTCATTCCGCCACCTAAAATCAGGTTGTCAACTTTGTCAAGAAGATTTTCTATAACTGTAATTTTTGATGAAACTTTTGCACCACCCATAATTGCAGTCATCGGACGGGTTGGGCTTGCCAAAACCTTATCAAGGCTATCCAACTCACCACCAATTACATATCCAAACATTTTATCATTGGGGAAGAATTTAGCAATAATTGCAGTAGAAGCATGAGCACGGTGTGCAGTACCAAAAGCATCGTTAATCCAGCAGTCGCCGTTTTCAGCCAATTTAGCTGCAAATCCCTCATCACCCTTGGTTTCTTCTTTGTAAAAACGTAAGTTTTCCAAAATCAAAACTTCACCAGCCTGAAGTTCATCAGCCATTTTCTTAGCTTCGTCACCAATACAGTCAGGGGCAATTTTCACAGTAGCACCATCAAGTAGAGTTGACAGGTGATCAACCAAATGCTTCAAGGAAAATTTTTCTTCCGGACCTTCTTTCGGACGGCCTAAGTGAGACATGATAATTGGGGAACCGCCTTTTTCAATTACTTTTTTAATTGTTGGCAAGGCAGCACGCATACGTGTATCGTCAGTAATTTCAAAGTTTTCGTTTAAAGGTACATTGAAATCAACGCGGATCAATGCTTTTTTCCCAGCGAAATCATAGGCTTCAATTGTCTGCATAATTGTATTTTTTTGGTTCTTAAAAATCGATCCCAAATATAGCAAAAAGATCAGTTTATTATTCCTCCAAAAAGCCTTTCTCCAATTTGTTAATGTTGGGGTAAAATTGAGTTGCGGGTATAGGCTGCAACCTACTGATTCCAAGTTTTTCAATGTCATAGCGAGAAGCGAAGCGACGAAGTAATCTGTCATTTTTAGCTGTAATCTGAAAGTAATTTGTGTCCCGTGTTATTGTGATTTGATATATGGATTTTGTTATTTTAGCAGGAAGTTTCACGAATTGAAATTTTGCTCAGTTGAGAAAGAGATCTATGATTATTTTTCATAACTTGGGGATATCTAAAAGAAGATTTTGAATTAACCTCTAAGGATTGATTTTAGATGACATTGATTAGGGGGGAAGAGATACTTTTTATGTCAAGAAACGCGCATTTATTAATTTATGCAAAAAAATACAGTAAAGTCTTAAATAATTCGTTAACTTGATTAAAAGAATTAGCTTTGTGAAAAATAATTGACATTGAAAATGACGTTACCGAAAGCAATAAATCCATGCCCTATTTTAGATGCTCTATTTGAAGTAAGATTTGCATCAAATATTCACCCTAGTGCTGTTTTTGGTATGATTTATAATGTTTTGAAGAATGATTTTACTAAAGTTGAAAATCTTGCAATATTACAACTCCCTGAAGCAGTAAGGGTTAAAGACCCAAATTTAAAATTTAAACCGCATTATCGTATTTCAAACGAAAGCTATGTAACACAGGTTGGACCTGATGTTATTACAATTAGTTCCTTCCCTAAGTATTCTGGATGGGATGCATTCTCAAAACAGATTTTTAGCATTTTAGATAGAATTGAAGAGATTGGCATTATTGATAGTATTTTAAGAATAGGGATTAGGTATATCAACTTTTTTGAAAGTGATATCTTTAAAGATATTGACCTTAAAGTTTGCATTGGAGAAAAAGATATAGAATATAAAAATACTATTATAAGAACTGAGGTTAAACATGAAATATTTAAAAGCTCTTTGCAGGTCGCAAATAATGCAAATCATAATAATAAACTTGGCTCAATAATTGATATAGATACCTTTACAGAACAAGAACTCAACAATTTTTTTGATAATAAAGAAAAATTAGTTAACACTGGTCATACTCGAGAAAAAGAACTATTTTATAGTTTATTAAAAACAGACTTTTTAAATACATTAAATCCGATTTATTGAAATGTTAACGAGTACAAATACATCATTATCTAATCTAGTTGTTTTAGCTACTTTAAGTTCTAGTGTTGTCAGCTTAAATTATGACAGTGAATATTACATTGCATCAATCCCAGAAGCAAATTTTGAACATCATATAGATATTGCAGATTGGAAAGATAAAGCATTTAACGAATCTTATGATTATAGTTTCCATAACGAAGATGTTGAAAAGCTAAATACAATGATTTCATTTACGAAAAACTTATTAGAGAACTCAAAAGATATTGAAAGTGAATTTGTTGATATTGTGAATGATCATTTTTGGGATCTAATATGAAATTAGAAGATTTTAAGCTTTATTTACCCAAGTTTTTATCTGTTGAATCTGACAAAGAACTATTTGATGGTTTAAAAGACTTTCCAAACAATATAGATTCCAGAATATATACAAATTATCTTTCTGAATCTGAAATTATCTATCAAGGTGATGGAATTAATGATATGTTGTTTGTTAATTTGCCAAATCCAGATATTAAACCTGCTCCAAGCATGATACTTTCAAATACTTGCGATATTGATTTAGATAATGCTCGAAATTTTCCATCGCAAATAGTTTATGCACCAATATTCAATCTTCAAAAATATCAGGAGATACTTTATAAGAATTCTACCAAGAAGAAGAAGCAAATAGATTCTCACATCCAATCTATAAAGAATCAAGAAATTACTCAGATTTTTTTTCTTCCTAAAGTAGACGGTAAGTTAGATGATTCAGTTGTCTTTTTTGATAGGGTTTGCAACTTTCCTAATAAACTGATTTCAAGGGATAATTTGAACGAGAAACGTTTGTTTACTCTAAGTGACTACGGTGCTTACTTATTTCTTTTAAAATTGTCAATTCACTTTACACGAATTCAAGATAAAGTTGAAAGGAGAAGTACAACTCTTTAAGTTACTTAAATTGAAACAACGCTTTCAATAGCTTTTTCAAAAAGTAATGTCTTAAACTAGCACAACTACTTTGAGTTAAGCAAACAAAAAAACGATATAGGAGTGAGCTCCTAAAAGCGTTAAAACTTCTCCCATTAAAATCAAAATTTACTATCAGTTTTATTAAATTTGTTTCTTTCAAAATTAGCCTATGTTTTTTAAGGACGTCATTGGCCAGCAGGCCATCAAAGAACGATTAACCAGAGCGGTTGACGAACAGCGCGTAAGCCATGCACAACTTTTTTCAGGACCTGAAGGTTCCGGAAACCTGGCACTCGCACTAGCTTATGCGCAGTATGTGTGCTGTCTTGACAAACGAGAAGGCGACTCATGCGGAAACTGCACCTCCTGCAAGAAATATCAGAAGCTAATTCATCCTGACCTTCACTTTGTTTTTCCGGTAGTTAAAACCCCAAAATTTAAAGAACCTGTAAGTGACAATTTTATTGAAGAGTGGCGTAAGCTGGTTATTGAAAACGCTTATTTCAACATGGAAGACTGGTTTGATTTTATAGGAGTAGAAAATGCCCAGGGACTGATTTATGCACACCAGAGTGAAGAAATTATTCGAAAACTGAGCCTGAAGTCTTTTGAGTCTGAATACAAGGTCATGGTTATTTGGATGCCTGAAAAAATGCACGTTGCTTGTGCAAATAAATTGCTGAAAATGATTGAAGAACCTCCGGTAAAAACCCTGTTTTTACTGGTTACAGGAAATGAGGAAGAAATTATAACAACCATCCGGTCTCGTTGCCAGTTAGTAAAAATTCCTTCCATTTCGGCTGAAGATATACAAACAGCAATTGGCGATTTGCCAGAAACTGAAGGCAGGGATTTACAAAACCTTGTTCACCTAAGTCGCGGTAATTACAGAAAAGCAATTAACTTACTTGAACAGGACGAAAGCACTCAATATAATCTGGAACGCTTTAAAGAACTTATGCGTTTTACCTATGGACGAAAATTCCTGGATTTATTTCAATGGGTAAACGAAATCTCAGGAATTGGCAGGGAAAGACAGAAAACCTTCCTTCAATACTCATTAGGATTGGTTCGTGAAAACTTTGTAAACAACCTGAAAACAAAAGAACTTGTTTTCATGGATGAAAAGGAACAGGCTTTCTCTTCCCGGTTTTCACCTTTTATTAATGAGCGAAACATTCTTTCAATTACCAGCGAACTTGAAAAGGCTTTTCAGCATATTGCTATGAATGGAAACCCAAGGATAATTTTCACCGATCTTTCCCTTAAAATAACAAAGCTTATCCGAAAGTAAGAGACTGTTTTGATTTTATTTTTTAAAAATATTATGAAGTATTTTTTGCTTAGACGACTTGTCCCGGTTAAACCGGAAAGGCAAAATTGAGCGTCCCGGTAGCTACCGGGATAAGGAAATTTTGCAGCAGTATAAGTGAACCTGCCTGCCTTTAGGCAGGAAAGACGAATAATAGGGTAAATGAATAAATTCAAAACAGTCTCTAATTATTTGGAATAATTGTATGCAAGACTTTTGGTTTTATTCAGGCTGATGCGTTTGGAAACGTAATTTTGTTTGAAAACAACAGGAATGAGGATTTGTTGAAGGACTTTCATTGTCATTCAGCCCCCGCTTTGTTTGTCGGTATTAATGTGTATTTTTGTACTCATTTCTTACTGCTTAGTATTAATATACTTTCAGTACTTTGAAACATTATTATGGATGAAAATTTATCGATCGACCGGGGATGTTGTAAAAAGCAGGCTGGCACCTGTTCTAAATTAGAGGTTCATGATTGGTTAGGAGATGTAATCAATCTTTTTAACCATGAAGATATTGTCGAGGTCAGATTTAAAAATACACGCAAAGATTATTTTCGGAACGTCAATAACCTAAAATTGAAAACCGGAGATATTGTTGCTGTTGAAGCAAACCCCGGACATGACATAGGTATTGTGACCCTTGTTGGTGATTTGGTAAAGTCACAAATGAAGAAGCACAAAGCTACTCTTGTAAATGGTGAGCTGAGGAAGGTTTACAGGAAAGCCAAACAGGTAGATATTGACAAGTGGAAAGAAGCAATGTCCCTTGAGCACAACACAATGATCAAATCCCGCCAAATTGCTGCCGACTTAAAGCTGGAGATGAAAATTGGAGATGTTGAATACCAGGGCGACCGCACAAAAGCAATTTTCTACTACATCGCTGATGAGCGTGTTGACTTCAGGCAGTTAATTAAAGTTCTGGCAGAAACTTTCCGCATCAGGATCGAAATGAAGCAAATTGGTGCCCGCCAGGAAGCTGGCAGAATTGGTGGAATTGGCCCATGTGGTCGTGAGCTTTGTTGTGCAACCTGGGTTGGAAGCTTTGTTTCTGTAACAACCAATGCAGCTCGTTATCAGGAGATTTCACTTAACCCACAAAAGCTTGCTGGTCAGTGTGCAAAACTGAAATGCTGCCTAAACTTTGAGGTTGATTCATATATTGACGCTCAAAAAGATTTTCCTCCACACAATGTTCAGCTCGAAACACAAAACGGTTTTTACAACTTTTTCAAAGCTGATATATTTAATCGTACACTTTGGTATACACTTCAAAGCAACGAACCATCTGCTCCGGTTGCAATCTCCGTAGATCGTGCAAAAGAAATTATTCGACTTAATAAACAGGGGAAGAAAGTTGAGAAGCTTACCAGGTATGAAAGTGAAAAGAAAGAGATAAAAACCAAGGACTTTAACGATGTACTTTCGCAGGATAGCCTGACCCGATTTGATGAACCTCGTCGTTCAAGAAAGAAAAAGCGTTATGTAAAGAAAAACCCGAATCGAAATCAGCAAACGAACCAGGGAAACCGAAGAAATAACAGAAATCAAAAATCGAATCAGAAATGAAACGGCTTTTCATTGTTTTGATTATTGGCTTTTTATTTTCAGGCTGTGATACAAACAAAGTGTTTGAAGATTATTCGCCAATAAATCCTGATGGATGGCATAAAGATTCACTGGTTGTTTTCGATGTACTGTCTGAGGACACCACTGCAAATCACAATATTTACATAAATATTCGGAACAAAGGCAACTACGCCAATAGCAACATCTGGCTATTTTTGGAAGTAAATTCCCCCGGCGGGGAAATACTGACAGATACTGTTGAGTTTACATTAGCCGAACCCTCCGGCCGATGGAAAGGGAGCGGGATTGGCGATTTGTACGACAATCAGTTTCTGTACCGCAAAAACGTATTTTTCCCTGAAAGCGGAGAATATCGTTTCTCATTGCAGCAAGGCATGCGCTCTGATGTCCTTCCCGGTATTAACGATGTAGGTATCCGAATTGAAAAACAAAATTAATTAAGGTGAGCAAGAATAAGTTAGCCAGGTTTGCAGAAATGGCATCTTACGATCATGTCATTGAGGCACCTTATCATCAAATCCAAAATCAAGATCACGGGTTAAAGGGAAATTGGGCTAAATCTTTCTTCAAAAATGAAAATCCTTTGATTCTGGAGCTCGGTTGTGGCAAAGGGGAATATACAGTTTCTCTTGCGGAGCATTTCCCTGATAAAAATTTTGTTGGAGTGGACATTAAAGGAGCAAGGATGTGGAAGGGCTCAAAACAAGCTCACGAAAAAGGGCTTAAAAATGTTGGATTCCTTCGCACCAATATTGAAATCATTAATAAGTTTTTTGCTGAAGAGGAAGTATCTGAAATTTGGTTGACTTTTCCTGACCCGCAAATGAAAAAGGCCCGTAAGCGACTTACAGCTACGAACTTTCTGGAAATGTACAGAAAGTTTTTGGTCGAAAATGGTATTATTCATTTAAAAACCGACAGTAATTTCCAATATTTGTACACATCTGAAATGGTCAAAGAAAACAAATTGAAAATACTTGCAAATACAGATGACTTGCATAATTCCCCGATTTTGAACAAGGTGCTTTCAATTCAAACTTTCTATGAAAAACAGTGGAGAGACCGGGGAATAAACATTAAATATTTGTCTTTTGAACTGGATAGGAATGAACCCTTACGCGAGCCGGATGTTGAAATTGAGAAAGATAAATACAGAAGTTTTGGAAGAACTGCCCGTGAATAAAAACCATGGATGATTTTTTTGAAAAAGTATACGAAGTAGCTTGCCTTGTTCCTGCAGGAAGAGTGACCAGTTATGGGGCAATTGCCCGTTATCTGGGAGCGACCCGGTCTGCCCGAATGGTTGGCTGGGCAATGAACAAAGCATCAGGTTATTCGAAATATGTTCCGGCACACCGGGTCGTGAATTCAAAAGGATTATTAACAGGCAAACATCATTTTGGGAGTCCGAACATAATGCAGGAGTTACTTGAAAATGAAGGGATAAAAGTAGAAGATGATCAAATTATTGATTTTAAATCCGTTTTTTGGGATCCGATGATAGAACTCGAAATTGAATAACGCAGGAAGTATTTAGATGGATTAATTTGATCTTCCAGCATTTTATTAAAATAACTGAAGTTTGATCGTATAAATAACCAGATATAAAAAACCACTACGCATTGAAAATACATAGGTTTAAATGCTGAATGAAATTCAGAAATAAAACAAGCGACAACTTAAAGCTCGAAGCCAGAAGCTGCCTGCCTGTCGGCAGTCAGGGAAGCTGGAAGGGAAATTTCTTCTAGCTTCAATCTTCCCACTTCCAGCGATACATAAAAAGTTTATAGAAACGAACGTAACTGTAATAAAACAACAGGGTTTTTTAACCTTTAAATAGATAATAAAATATGTCAGAAACACCTCGCAAATTAATTGTACCTAAGAATGTGACTGATGCTTTACGAAGTGTTACATTCCCTGGGGGGAACGAAAATATTGTTGATCTGGATATGGTTCAGGAAGTCCGTTTAGCTGGTAAAAAGATTAGTTTTTCCCTTGTTTTCCAGCGTTCAGATGATCCAAATATGGAAGCTGTAATTCAAGCATGTGAAGAAACAATTATTCGGGAACTCGGTGAAGAAGTTGAAATCAAAGGAAATATTACGCCAAAAGCAATCCACCAGATGGAACGCCCTATTCTTCCGGGAGTAAAAAACATTATAGCTGTTGCATCCGGCAAGGGCGGTGTTGGTAAATCGACCGTTGCTGTAAACCTTGCCGTTGCCATTGCAAAAACCGGAGCAAAAGTTGGCTTAATTGATGCAGATATTTTTGGACCTTCCATTCCTAAAATGTTTGGCGCAGAAAGTATTCGCCCAACCGGAGAGCAGGTTGATGGCCGTGAAATGATAAACCCGGTTGAACAACATGGAGTAAAAATCTTGTCCATTGGTTTTTTTGTTGCTGTTGAAGATGCACTGGTATGGCGTGGCCCAATGGCGTCAAACGCGCTAAAACAATTAATAACTGATGGCAACTGGGGAGAACTGGATTATTTACTAATTGATCTTCCTCCTGGCACAAGTGATATTCACCTTACCCTGGTTCAAACGGTTCCGGTTACCGGGGCTGTAATTGTTTCTACGCCTCAGGATGTTGCATTGGCCGATGTAATAAAAGGTGTAAGCATGTTCCAAAGTAAATCCGTTGATGTTCCTGTATTAGGATTGGTTGAAAATATGGCCTGGTTTACCCCTGAAGAACTACCCGATAATAAATACTACATATTTGGCAAAGAAGGTGCTAAAAAGTTGGCTGAAGAAACCGGGCTTCCTTTGCTTGGGCAAATACCAATTGTTCAGGGAATCCGGGAAGGAGGCGATGAAGGTGTTCCTGCTGCACTCGATGAAAGCTCAATCACAGGGAAAGCTTTTATGGAACTGGCAGCAAATACAATTCAGTACACCGAAATTCGAAACAAAAATTTTGATCCGACAAAAAAGGTAAAAGTAAGTAGGAAATAGAATGAAGGAATCCGTGTTGGATTCCTTCTTCCTTCATCTATCCTTTATTTTCGACAAAATCAACAAATTATGACCCCAAGGAACTTCTGCGACAAGTTGTCGCAGTTTTTTATTTTTGGAATACCTCGAATAAAAACGCCTCATATCCCAAAGATTTCTGGCCAAATAGCCTTCGGAATTAGGAAATTCAGCTCGCAAATCAGTCGACAATTTCTCAACAACAGATTTCCCCCACTCTTGCGAGTCTTGTATTTCCAGAATTATTCTTCCAATATTTAGATAATGTTCAATTTGCTCTCTAACAACCTTACGAACAACTTTTATATGTGCTGTTCGTATTTCATTTCTAATTTGTTCGAGGGTATTCGAAGAACGTATGGTCCCAAAGCTCATGTTCTTCATTGCTTTGTGACTTTGTTTCTTTATTGTTGGTCAGTAATAGATTCGGTTCATTTAAATTTGGGTGTAAAATTTCAGCTTCACCAGAAATTCCATTTGATCCCTTTTAAATATTTTTAATCAGCTCTTTTACTACCAAAATATGCCCTCTTTTTTGTAATATTGTAAGCTTTTAACTGCTGCTGTGTGTAAGCTGTTAATATTGATTTCAGGACAAATTCAGATGAAGTCTTTTTTGTTGCTTTTTCATCTTGAAACAAACAATATAAATCAGAATATTCTGTTTATCCTACAGTGCTAAAAACATATTGGATTGAGTAAACATTCTTCATATAATATACTGCTTGTATTTGCTTTGCTGTTGGTGGCCTCTTGTTCTACGGAAAAAAATACCCGTATTAGCAGGGCTTACCATAACCTTACTGCGCATTACAACATTTATTTTAACGGAAAAGAAAGCCTTCGCGAAGGACTTGAAAGGATTAATCGTTCTGTTGAAGATGATTACTCCAAGCTTTTGTTGATCTACAAATCAAGTGACCCGGGAACAGGTCAAACCGCGACCTCTGAAATGGAAACAGCAATTTTGAAAGGTTCAAAACTGATTAAACTTCATTCCATTACCAAAAAGCCGAAAAGGAGAAAGAACAGAACAAAAGCTTATAAAAAATTTGCAAGTAAAGAAGAATATAACAAGTGGGTTGACGACAGTTATTTGCTGATGGGCCAGGCCTATTTTTATATGAAAAATTACATTTCTGCCATTGAAAATTTTTCATATGTCATTCGTAAGTTTAGTGATGAAGAAAGTAAGTACGATGCTTATGTTTGGTTAATCAGGGCTTACACTGAAATGGAGCGTTATAATGAAGCGCTCGAAATGATCCAAAATGTTGATGGTGAGAAAGAATTCCCAAAGCGTCTGGATGATGAATTTGGCTTAGCTGTTGCTGATTTCCATATTCGCCAACATGATTACCAGGAAGCAATTCCTCATTTAAAAAGTGCCATTAAGGCTTCTTTTTTAAACAAAAATAAAGCACGTTACAAATACATATTAGCCCAGCTTTATAAAGAAACCGGGGATGCAGCTTTAGCCTCTAAAACGTTTGGGGAAGTTGCAAAAATGAATCCACCTTATATTATGGCTTTCAATGCCAGGATTAACGCTGCTGGTACTTTTACAGGCGAAGGGGATATTGAAAAGCTTAAGAAAGAACTTCGCAAAATGCTTCGTGACATTAAAAACACGGAGTACAAAGACCAAATATATTATGCTCTTGCTGACATCTACATGGCTGAAAATAATAAGTCTTCAGCCATTGAAATGTATATAAAATCAGCAGCTGCGAGCAGTGTAAATATGTTCCAGCGTGCAATTAGCTGTTTGACTTTAGCTGACATTTATTTTGATGACTTAAATTATCAAGGTGCACAAAGTTACTACGACAGCGCCATGGTAGTTATTGACGAAGAATACCCGAACTATAAAATAATTCAGACAAGGTACCAGAATCTTAGCCGATTGGTTGAAAACCTGAATACGGTTGAAAAAGAAGATAGCCTCCAGCGAATTGCATTATTGACTGAAACTGAGAGAAACGAACTGATTACTCAGTGGATTAAAGAAGCTCAGGAAGAAGAAGAGCGTCTGCGACAATTGGAAAACGCACAATTAATGGACAGAAGTTTCTTCCGAATGAATCAATCCCGTTTAGGTTTGGGAAGACAACAACAAGGTTCGGGTTGGTACTTTTATAATCCTACAACCGTTGCCTACGGTAAAAATGAATTTGAGCAAATTTGGGGAAGACGAAAGCTGGAAGATAACTGGCGTCGAAGTAATAAAACATCAGGTACTGAAGAAGAATTGGCTGCTTTGGAAGAGGAACAAGCTAAGGAAGAAGGGCCACAAAGGATTGTTGATCCCAAAAACCGTGAATATTATTTGCAGGATGTTCCTTTATCGGATGAGTTAATGAAAGCATCACACGATCGGATCAGGGATGCCCTTTTTAATGCTGGCCGAATTTTCAAACAGGATTATTCGAATTATGAACGATCAATTGAATCTTACGAAGATTTGAACGAACGCTATCCTGAGAATATTTATATACTGACAGCGTATTTTGAATTGTGGGATTTGTATAAACGCTTAAATAATACCGAAAGGTCAAATTACTACCGTAGCCTTGTAGTAGGCAACTTCCCTGAAAGTAAGTATGCAAAATACCTCATCAATCCAAATTATTTCATTGAGCTTGAAGCACGAAAAGATAGCCTGAATAACCTTTACCAACAGGCATTCTACAATTATAAGAGAGGGAATTATCCTGAAGCGGGCCAGCTTGTTCAGCAAATGAACACGCTTGAGCCGGATAGCCTGATCAAACCAAAAATCGATTTTATAGGTGCAATTTCTGAAGGTGCCCAAACGGATTGGGAAAACTTTGGAAAGCTTCTGACTGCCCATGTTCGAAGCTATCCCAAAAGTCCAACAAAAGATTTAGCAGAAGAAATTCTTGAGCTTATTGGGGACAGTACTTTGGCAGATTATCAAAAACTGATTGAAATTGGCTACTTGAATGAAACGATTCAAAATGAAGAATTAAAAGATGAGAACCTTGCTGAAAATGATGAGTTTGGTGGAAAATTCTCATATGATGAAGACTTGCTTCATTATTTTGTTATTGCTTTCCCGCGAAGTCAGGGGGTCGATGTCAACCGGTTGAAATTCGATATTGCAAATTACAACATTGATCATTACACAAAAATCGATTTCGATATTGAAACCCAAAACCTGAATAATGATCACGTAATATTAATGGTCCGATCGCTTGAAGACAAAGAACAATCTTTAATTTATTTCCGCTCAATAATCCGTAAGCGCGAAGTTTTTGCAACATTGTCAGATGTAGAATATATAAACTTTGTGGCATCTTCATATAACTTCAGGGAAATAACTTCTGACCGAAATTATGTGGAGTACCTGAAATTTTTCATTAAAAATTATAGTCGTTTTATAAGCAGTGACTTCCCTGTGGATGAACTGCCTGATCCGGAAGAATTAATGGCCAAAGCAGATGAAGAGGAACAACAGTTGGAAGAAAGAGGAACTTTTGTTGTTGTGAAAGCAGATGCTAATCAGGAAGTTTTTGCTAAAGATTTTGACGAAAAACAAAACTTTGTGATCGCTGTTAAAGACGCAAACTTTGATTTACGTACCATCATGGGAGACTTCTCTGATTACAACCGCGATAAATTCCGTGATTATTCGCTAGCCATGCAACAAAGGGAATTTGATGATTATAAATTGCTTGTCATAAAACCTCTTCCGAATACACGTGAAGCAATGGATTACTTCAGTCAAGTGGTTGCGAATCGTCGTTTATTTGAAAACCTGGAAACAAGGAGCTACAGAAACTTTATTATTAGTGATAAAAACCTGGAAGACCTTATTGCCAACAAATCGTTAGATGAATACATCGAGTTCTTCAGGAAATATCATATCCGGGGCAACTATATAAGTACACAACGCTCAACTCAAGAAGCTGAACCTGCTACCCCGGTTCAAACAACGCCTCAACAAGTTACGCAACCAACTGAGCCTCCTAAGCCTACATATCAGGGTGCCTTTAAAACGGATATTGAAGGAAAGCAGCGATTTGTTTTAATTGTTCCTGCTGAAGGAATTAACAAAACGACACTGAAAGCTGCCATTACTAATTTCAACAATCAGCAATATCCTTCTCAATCCCTTCAGCTCGAAGAATTTGAAATGGATTCTGAAAACATTATTCTTTCCGTAAGTGGTATTCCAAGTAAACCGGCAGGAATGCAATACTTACAAAGTATTGTCCAAAGCCAGCAGGTATATGATCCGTTGATGGAACTGAATTATCGAAATTTCATTATTTCTGATGAGAATTTCACCATCTTCCTTGACAATAAGGATATTAGCGATTATATTGAGTTGTTCAAGATTTTTTATCTCAATCCTTAAACGCGTTAAAGTTTGTTAAGGACATATTGCAAGCACGAATTTTTGGTTAGCTTAGATACTGGTTTGATTTTATTTTTTAGAAATATTATGAAGTATTTTTTGCTTAGACGACTTGTCCCGGTTAAACCGGGAAGGCAAAATTGAGCGTCCCGATAGCTCGGGATAAGGAAATTTTGCAGTAGTATAAGTGAACCTGCCTGCGGTAGCTACCGTGTGTACACAAATACTATTCTGAAAAAAGCAAGAAAATAAGAAATAAGAATAAGAAAGTGATGAAAAAGGCAAATTTGGAAGAAAACTTTCTGATTTCTTATTCCCTGTCTGCCGTCCCTTCGGGAGGAAATCCGACAGGCAGGCTTATTGGATATTTTAAATTAAAAATGTTAATAATTTTATCAATATACAATTTTTAAAAAGATGTGTACACACGGTAGCTGCGGAAGGCAGGTATGCAAACCCCGGAGCGTCGGGATTGTCAAAATGATCCTTCTTCCTGCCTCACGGTTTTTTCTTTCCGGCACACGTCCCTGGATACCCACCAAAAACCGCTCCCTCCAACCCCAGCCCGGCATTTTGACGGGCTCTCCCTGCCCCTTCTCTCAAATGCCTGACTAATTCCGAAAAAGATTAATTCTTTCATGTGTTTCATGGATGTAAATTTTAGATCAAGCCATCCGGTATCTACGATCAAGGATCACTAAAATCAAAAAACTGAAGTCGAAGACAATCTTAACCAACCAGAAAGTTGAACTGATCCGAGAAACCCTGGATAAATACCTCTATTTTTCTTTCTTAACATGAAAAAGCCCGAATATAAATCCGGGCTACATATAAGTTATTATCGAATTGATTAATCAGATTTTAGGCAAAGTCCATGGAGCCCGATAATTGGCTTTTACCATTTCGTTTGCTTCAACATCATTTACAAATTGTTGTTTATCTCCATCCCAGTTTACCTTTCTACCAAGACGGTGAGCAATATTTCCTAAATGTGCAAAACGGGCAATATGTGCTCCTGTTTCAATATCACAATTAGGTTTCATGTTTCTATTTTTGATACAGTCCAGGAAGTTTCGAACATGAAAATCCAATCCATTGCCTGCAGCTGCCTGTAGCTGGATCCCCTCATAACTTTCACGCTTACTTACACTTTTTGTTTCAGGAACAACTTCCCATCCGTCACGGTTAACGATTAAAGTTCCGTATTCCCCTACAAAAACAACTCCATGGGGCCGGCTATTATAGCTTGCCCCATATATTCCAATGGTGTGATCCCATACCAGGCCAAAGTTACCGAAATCGTAAACAGCAGTCGCGGTATCTGGTGTTTCCATGGCATCATCCGGAAAAGCATATTTTCCACCTACAGACATAATTGACTTAGGAACATACTCATTCATTCCATACAAAGCATAGTCAAGCAAATGTACCCCCCAGTCTGTCATTAACCCTCCTGCATAATCCCAAAACCAACGGAAAGTAAAGTGAAAGCGGTTCTTGTTATAAGGCCTTTTGGGAGCAGGGCCTAACCACATATCATAGTCTACCCCCTCCGGTGCTTCACTATCAGGAATAACTGGAATTGATTTTTTCCAGCCAACGTTAGACCAGGCTTTAACCGACCTAACCCGCCCAATATTTCCTTCGTGAATATAATCAACAGCATCGCGCCAGTGTGAATGGCTCCTTTGCCACTGCCCCACTTGTACCACATTATCATATCGCTTCTGAGCAGCAACCATTACATTACATTCCTCAATTGAATTGCCAAGAGGCTTTTCTACATAAACATGTTTCCCGGCTTCAGAAGCATAAACCATTTGAAGGCAATGCCAATGGTCTGGAGTACCTACAATAACTGCATCAATATCTTTATTATCAAGCAACTCCCGAAAATCACCATACATGATCGGTTTTTTCCCTGTCAGTTTTTCAACTTCGGCAGCCCTTGGTTCAAGTACGCGTTTATCTACATCGCAAAGAGCAACGCATTCAACATCTTTGTTTTTTAGGAAAGAACTTAGATTGCTAAATCCCATCCCTCTACAGCCAATTAACCCTACGGTTATCTTCTCATTCGGAGATGAACATCCGGCGTTCATAACCGCAGGCATGGCAACAGCACCTGCAGCAGCAACGGCAGAGTGCTTAATAAAATTTCTTCTATTAGTTTCCATGAAAATTATTCTAATAAGATTTAGTTGGTAACAGGCAAAGGTAACTTTTATGGTAACAAATAGAAAAGTAATTTGAGTTTTTTAACCTTTTATAATGTCTTCCAGTTTCCAGGGATCCCGATCAGGTCTTGAACGCATGCTATTTGCTTCCGGATCATTAACGAATTCTTCCTTCGCAGTGTCCCACTTTAGTTTATGCCCCAGCTTCATTGAAATATTACCCATATGGACCATTGTTGCAGTACGATGCATATCCTCTGCCGGATGACAGGTATGATTAGAAGACTTTAAGTAACGTGAGTTTTGGATTCAATAAATTGTTTTTCAATGGTTTATGGTGTTAGTCTGTATTGATCTCTATTCGCGTCTTTGCGGGTTCTTATGTTCCTTT
>JANQII010000032.1 GCA_028282195.1 Prolixibacteraceae bacterium | reverse complement strand
CCGGCAAATTTTCTGATTTAATTGGGGGTGATTACCCCTCCCATTGGCAATTTTTCAAATTTAATTGGGTTTGCCAGGCCTTCCCCTGGCAGTTTTTTTAAGATAACTGGCCAATGGTACCTTCCCCCCGACAGTTTCTCCTGTTCCTAAACAGATAACACTTAGAATTTTACACCCAAAGACCTATGCTAAGCGAAGTAAGAAGGATTCCACTCATTTTATCGCTAAAAAAACTGTTCGACGTTGCCGAATAATTGTACCGAGCAAGGATCTTTTTACCTCAAAAGCTATGAACGCAATAGTCCCGACCGCCGCACTGACAGTCGGAACTGTTGTAATGATATATAGCCTTATATTTATTTAGTTGTTGTACATGTAAGTTTTAAAGTTTCAATAGCATGGCTTCCCATAGTTACCGGAACTGAATTTGATTTATATTCAATTATCTTCCCATCGTATTCCAACATATTGGTTTTTTCAGCTTTGGTAATCTTGAACCATGAATCTAAATTCACTTCAGTATTTTCAATCCCGGTTTCAAACATTCTTACAATTACCTCATTATTATCTTCTGCCTTTTTTATTGTAGAAATGGAAATATTTGCTGCATCAACAGAAAAGAAGCTTATCTCTTCCGGAAGATTTTGAACTTGACCAGACTTAGGATCAACCACCACCAGCAATTTTTCATTCGATTTTCTTCCAAATTTATAGCCATTTTCACAACCCGGCTTATGTGATGTCAGTGAAAAGTGAAAATAATGATTCCCGGTTTGCAGGTACTCGTTTCCTTTTCCATGACAACTTCGTCTGGAAGCCAGCAAAATGGGTTGTAAAAGAAGCGTTTCCTCAGTAAGCCCTGTGGGATCAATATAATCTGCAACAGCAGTACTTGTACTTAGTGTAACACCGAACTTTTCATTAGAAGCACCAATCCAGTTCTCTACACCCCTGGGATGTGTCTCAGAACATATAGACATATATCTTTCGCCTGCGGCTCCTTTGATCTCATCTTTCCCAACCTCAAGTACTCCAAAAGGAACTTCATAAGATACTTGCCCGCTTTTCATATTAAGGGGCAAAGCAAAACGATATTCACGGTAAAGAACACCTTCCCAATTTAATAGTGATGTCTCAAAGTCAATCTTCTTAAGATCATTATACACAACGAGATTTGTTTCAACAACAGCATTGCATATTGGCTGCCTCAACTTAAAAGTTGTATAAACAGCTCCACTCTCAACAACTTCCCATGCTTCTGAATGATTCGAAACTTTATCAAATCCCTCCATTGTTGGTTGTTGGATTTCGGCAAACTCACCAGCACCATTCCCAACAGACTGCATTGTGAAAACATCTCCCCCTGAAAACTCTTTGGTATCTAACAGTTCAACATTCAGTTCTTTATCAAAAATACTTTTCACTCCTCCTTTCCCTATTTCAATCCGATAGTAAGGTGTTTCTATTTTATTTTCATTGTTAATCCGGTTTCTCAGATTATCCATCCGGGGAGTAATATAGTATGTTTTATAGCCAATTGATGGTATTTCTCTGGCAATAAATGTTGCTTCAGCTCTCTTTATGCTATTATCATTATAACGTTTTATACCTGAAAGTTGGATGGGGATATCATTTCCTTCTGCATCAGAAAATTGAACAGAAAACGCTTCGCCCTGATCAAAATTTATTAAAAATGATACAGGATCATCCCGTTTCCATGATAAACCGTTAAAAATGATTACAGGAACTCCTTTGCGAGGATCAGTTTTAATATTCAGCGCAATATTCTTCAATGCATCATTGGTCATTGAAGTTGCTTCACTTAATGCTTTTTCAAATTTGTTAAAAAAAATAGCATCTGTAGATTCACCACCATTTCCTCCCCAGCCATGATCCGGGTAAATCTTATTTTCCCAAGCCTTAAAAAGCCTTTCATCCGGATAATTACGAAAAGAACCTTGAAGAAGTGCGTCAATTGTACTAAACTTTTCGGCATTGGTCATCATTATATCTCCTTCCCGTGAAGCTTTTAAAGCCCACTCATGAGAGGGACCATGTATATACAACCACACTGCAGGCCTTTCTCCTAAAATTGCTTCTAATTCGGGGCTTGATTTTACTATTTTTTCCAGGAATTCAGGTGCCAGAACATATCTTATTTTAGGAAGTTCGTATGTTTCCGTGTTGTTTCCCTTAAAATCGTTAAAATTGTTCCAAACAGAAATCAAGTGACTATAATCCATAGCAGGGAGCATATCACGATCAGAAAGAACGCCAATAACTGGAGTAACTCCCGATTTGTCATTATATCCGTTGTCCCAGAAAAGTGATGCTTTGGCCAACTCATCCAAGACATCAACATCTTCCATTAAATAGCGGGAATCATTATAATAATGCCCGGGTGAGTAGGCATTTACAAAAGACCCGTCAGGACTATACCATCTAAAGACTCCCTTTTTATGGCGTGACATTATTAGATTTTTTGTTCCTGATTTAGCCATAATCTGTGGCATCTGCATACTTCTTCCGGGCACATCCGGATTCCAATATGTATCCGGGAAATACCCTCCCAGATTTTCTTTGGCCCATCTCGCTCCCAAATAAAACTGGCGAACCAAAGATTCTCCACTATACATTTCTTCATAGGGCATCTGATAAGTAGACCCACAAGAAAGCCTTCCATCCTTAAGCATTTGTATTATCTTGTTTTTAGCATCAGGATGGCGTCCAATATACTCCCTAATCATCAGGACGTCTTCAATGTCAAACCTGTAACCCGGATCATTCTCTGCAGCTTCTAATAGTGGCGTCATTAGCATGGTATCCCTTTCTATAATACATTTTTCCAGAAGATCCATCCAGGCAATATCCTGATGACTTGAATTCATAAGAAGAATCTCTCCATTCGAGAGTTTTGATCCAGACAGTAATTTAATGTTTTTCATATTAGATGAATCCACATCCAATACCTTTTTCTTAACCACATGTTGTGAAAATACGAATTGGATTGATAAAAGACAGCATAGTCCAATTAAAGCTATTTTTTTCATAATGATTGATTAGGTTTATAATTTAGGTTTCTATAAAAAGTACGAGGCTTTCTCCTACCCTTGAATATGTAGGAGAAAGCTGAAATAGTTTAATTCTTGAAACAATTATTATTAATAACCATTTGAAGTTAATTCAGGATTTCTTTCTCTAACCCTTGTGGAAATTGGATAAAGCAAATGTTTTTCCTGGTAAGTTGCTCCAAATGGATTTGTATGCCCAATTACATTTACAAAACTTACTTCTCCCGGATTTGCACTTGATGTAACCGGATATAAACGTGTTCTTTGAATGTCTGGCCAAATTTTGTACGTGAGAGGTAACTCCCTTAATCTTTCTTTCCAAACTTCTTGTACAAATTCTTCTTTAGACAATCCAGATAGTTCTGATTCAATTTGGCTCCTGTTAGTTTCCCAATAGGCTCTGCTTCGGACATCGGTCAGGTATTTAATAGCTTCGCTGGTAACTCCTTCGGTTTGAGCGATTGCTTCAGCTGCAAGCAACAATACCTCCGAATATAATGTAATATTTACATTTTTTGACCCTTTATTGGTTTCATATAAAGCAACTTCGTCATACCATGTAAAGGGAGCCCAATTTCCTTTGAAATCGTATGTATTACCATTTCGCTCAACACTATTATGCCATATCTGTCTATTTTGACCTCTCAAATCCGCTGCTGGATCATATACTCTAAAAAACTCATCCAGAGGGCGATATCCAATCCATACATCACCGGAGATAACATCGGGGATTGCAGCATATTTTGGAACAGAAAGAATATGCAACCAGGTCGATCTGTGCTGTTCATGAGCTTCAACTGAAAAGATGTATTCTTGCTCAGTCTCAGATGTACTCATTTTGCTATAAGCGCTTTCTTCTGGATTATCTCCATGTTGTATTAGTGAATAAACACCGCTATTAATGACAATCCTTGCTGCTTTGGCCGCTTCACTATAATTATCAGATCCTCCTTGGATGGGATATCCTGCCTTTTGAAGATGGACATCAGCCAGAGTTGCTGCAACTACTCCTTTTGTAATTCTCATTCCATTTGATGAAAATAAAACATCAGCCAATCCGCCATTATTCAATGCCCATTCAAGGTCTTCAATAATTTGATCATATACTAAATCAGAAATTGTTCGGCTAACATATATATTATCCAGGCTTTCATATGGTTCTGTTATTAACGGTACATCTCCAAAGTCTCTTACTAAGAAAAAGTAGTTAAATGCCCTAAAAAATCTTGCTTCAGCCAATAATTGATTAGCTTCTGTTTGAGAAAGACCTTCCACCCCAGGTATATATTTAATAGCGGTATTAGATTTTGCAATTACATCATAACCACTTCTCCACCAGTTATACATAAACCCATCCATATTTTTGGCGTCTAGTGTCAGGTTATTAGCCTCAAAAGGACCTGGACGTTCAGTTCGTTCATTCTCAAAAAGACCCGACATAAATCCGCCTAAATTCATTTCAATCTGGAATTCTCCAGAAATGTACCTTCTCATAGCTCCCTCGCCATAAAGTGAATTTACGACAGATTTAACATCATCAGGTGTATTAAAAAATTGATTAACGGAAATCTGATTTTTCGGATTTTCTTCTAAAAATTCCTCACATGAAGAAACAATTAATAAAAGAATAGCCGAAGATATTATTGCTGTTGTTAGTGTTATTATTTTTTTCATAATATGCTAATTTACATTTGTACAAATTATGCCTAGAATTTAACATTCAAACCTAATGAGAATGTTCTTGCTTTAGGATATGAGTAAAAGAATATATTTTGCCCAAAATTGGAATTATCCCACATACCATCAGACTCCGGGTCATATCCTTTAAAGTCATCAGAAACGATCACGAAAGCATTTTCAACACTCGCATTTACCCTGAGATATTTTATTCCCCATTTATTAAGTAAGCTTTCCTTAAAGGTATAACCCAAAGAAATTAGATTACCCCTCAGATAAGATCCATCTACAATCCAGTGGCTATCAACTGCTAAATCCTGTCCGGATAGAACAGTATGTCTGATTATTGTAATTGGTGTATTCTGATTATCCGGAGTCCATGAATCATAAAGTTGTGTTTTAATTCCATTGGTCAATGCCTGTCTGTCTTCCGCTGTTGTCACAAACTGTTGCATGATATCAGCTCCATATGAGAATTGCAAATCAACAATTGCATCAAACTGACCAAACTTAAACCGGTTAATAATACTTCCCCGATAATCCGGTAAGCCTTTCCCTATAATTTGTTTCTCGTTTGATCGTTTTACCTGGCCCGGTAATTTTCCGGCTTGAGCCGCTAAATCTGCTTCATCAGTACCATATGTACCTTCCCTAACTTGTCCCCAGAATGAACTAACAGGTTCACCGACTCTTAAAATTGTTTGGCTGCCACCAACCCAATATGGCCCCGGAAATACATCTTCGTCATTTTCACCTAATGCTTCAACCCTGTTTTTATTGTAGTTAACAGATAAGGTTGATGTCCATTTAAATTTTGAAGTTTCTATATTCTTTGTCGTCAATAGTAGATCGATCCCTCTGTTAGAAACTTCACCAATGTTGTCTGTAATTGACGTAAAACCGGTTGTTGAAGGAACCGGACGTCCAAGTAGCAAATCAGTTGTCAACTTATAGTAGTAATCTGCTTCCAATGTAAGGACATTATTAAAAGCCCTAAGGTTTAAACCTAAGTTTACCTGACTGCTTTTCTCCCATCTTAAATCGGGGTTTGCCAAACGGGTTACACTACTGGTAGAATTTAATGACCCACCAATCAGGTTTGTTCCGGAGCTAATCGTTGCAAGTGAATTATATGATCCAATCTCGGTATTACCAGTTACCCCGTAAGAAGCTCTTAACCTTAACAAGTCAATAAATCCAAATCCTGACATAAAGTCTTCTTCTGACAAGAACCAGGACAATCCTCCGGAAGGAAAGAACGCATATTTATTATTTGCACCAAATCGCGAAGAACCATCCATCCTTCCTGTAGCTGTAATGCTATATTTATCCTTGTAAGTATAGTTGGCACGGAAGAAATACGAATTCATAGACCAATCATTGTAATCAGACCTGGGAGGATTTGCATTTTCTGCCACATCTATCTTGTTATATTTGAAGAAATTGTTCTTAAATCCATACACTCTTATCCAGCTTTCATCTGTTGTAAATCCCTGCCAGCTAGCTCCTAATACTGCATTTAAGCGACTTGTATTAAACTCCTTGTCATAAGTCAGGAAATTTTCATTTTGCCAAAATGTAGATGTGGAATTTTCTATTCTTGCATTTCCATCAGGTTTACCTACACTTTGAACATCGTTAGGCGCGTAATAACGAAATTTGTGCATCTTGTTTACTATACCAAATTGCGATCTTAATGTAAGTTCAGGAGTAATTTTAATATCAGCAAAAGCATTACCAATAATATTTGTCCTGTCATGTAAACTTTTAACATCTTCAAGAACTGATACCGGGTTTGGCATACCTTCAAGAATCAAACTCGTACCTTGAGTTTGTGTTGAGTTTGACCATGTTCCATCAGGCCATTTTATCGGGAAAATTGGAGGAAATTCATGAAAGGTTCGAACGATAGCCTGTGTATTACCGCTTTCAACATCCGGAACATTCTCCCAAATATGATTTAAGCGTAAAACTGTCCCAACAGATAGCCATTCTGAAAGTGCTGCATCATATGCAAACTTTACATCTGCTCTTCTCATGTATGAATTCAAGATAATCCCATTCTGATCGGTATAATTTAAAAATAATCCGGTTGATGAATTATCTCCGGAAGAACGGATACTCAAGTGATGATCGTGTGAAAAAGCCGCCCTTGTCGCTTCCTTTTCCCAATCCGTATCGTAAAGAGGATTTCCCTGGGCATCAAAAAGCAGATCATTGTCCAACACTAGCTTAGGCTCGTTCCCAGGGGTATAGTCCTTAAAATAGGTAGCATTCTCGACCGCAATCCGTTGCACCTCCATAAACTCTTCAGAGTTCATGGGCCTGTACATTGAGTTCCTTTTTTTTGCTATCTTACTAATACTGAAGTTTGATTTATACTCAACGGCCAAGCCCTTTCTTTCAAGCCCTCCCTGAGTCGTAATTAACACAACCCCATTTGCTCCTCGTGCTCCATAAATTGCTGCAGATGAAGCATCTTTTAATACCTCCATGCTTTCAATATCACTGGGGTTCAAATAATCAATATTATCCGTTTGCACGCCGTCCACAACATACAGAGGCTGCGTTGAAGCGTTAATTGTCCCCATACCGCGGATAAGGATCCGGTTATTTCCACCAGGAGCTCCTGAGTTTGAAAATACAGTTACCCCAGCTAATTTACCTCTCAAGTTTTGTAAAGGGTTAACGCTAGGTTGTTGAGCTAAATCATCTGCTGTTACAACTCCAACCGAACCGGTTATTTCGCTTTTTTTGACAGTACCATATCCAATTGCAACAACTTCCTCAAGTCCAATAGCATCCTCTACCATTATAATATTGAAAGAAGATTGACCTGCGACATTAATTTCCTGTGTTTTCATCCCAACAAAAGAAAACACCAAAATGGCATCATTCGCTACATTAGAAAGGTCAAAATTCCCATCAAAATCAGTAATTGTGCCATTTGCAGTTCCTTTTATTACAATGGATACACCAGGCAATGGATAACCAGAAGAGTCGGTAACTTTTCCTGATACATCTTTCGCTTGTTGAACTTCGTTCTCCTGAACAGTATATAACATGATATGACGATCTTCAACCTCATGTTTTACATTCGTATCTTTGAAAACCTCTTTAAGAATCTCACCAATTGTTTGGTTTTCAAACTTCACGTTTACTTTACGGTCCAGGTCAATAAACTCTGAACTATAAGCAAAACGATACTTACTTTGGCTTTCGATGGCCTGTAATACTTCTGTCACACTTGCATCTTTAAATTCAAGGTTCAGTTTCGTATTCTGGCTATACGTACTTGCAGATAACTGCAATAGTCCCAGTAATAGAAAGAGAAACGTTAGTCTCATAATTTTTCCAATTTTACTTTTCAAAAAAGGAGTCAGAATTCTCCTAATTCTTAAATTTTTTTTCATAATTTTGATCTGATTTTAAAAGGTTTAAAACACTGTCATTTGCCGATGACATTCGAACCTCAGGAAAGTGTTGCTGCACTTTCCTGTTTTTTCACATTACATTTTATGGTTTATATTTAAGGTTAATAAATTCTCCCTGCTGGATTGCCTTAACGGGTGCAATCCGTTCTATCAATTTTAATATTTCCGGAAGCGTTTCATTTTCGATACTTAAGGTGAAAGGCAAGCTCATTATTCGCTCATCTTCAATAATGAATTTTTGATTGTACCTTTTTTCAAGCTTATGAACAAGCTGGCTTAATGGTAATTCAAAAATATGGATGATACCATTTCTCCATGAAGTATAATGCTCCGGTCTTACTGTTCTTTTTTCAATGGTATGTGCCTCCTTATTGAAGTGTGCCATTTCATTTGGCCTTAATTCCATAAGAAGTTTTTTATTTCGGGTTGAAAGAATATTTACCGAACCTTCTTCCAGGATCACGTTCATATTTTCATTATCCCCGTAATTTGAAACACCAAACTCTGTTCCTGTAACTTCGACAGTCAGGTCTTTCATATCCACCATTAAAGGGATTTTTTTATTTTTCTTAACTTCAAAGAAGGCTTCTCCATCCACAGCAATATCTCTGTTGTTAATGCCATAGTAATTATTGTAGGTAACTGTCGATCCGGAATTAATCCAGACTTTGGTGCCATCCGGTAACAAAATATTGGAGATTTGTCCAAAATCAGTAGATACTTCTGTAAGTTGCAGACCAGCTTTTTTATTTGCATACTGCATGAATAGCAATGATGTACCCAGACTAACAAGCAAAAGAACAACTGCTGCATATTTGTAAAACTGTGACAGTTTCTTTGATTTTTCCAGTTGCCTTTTTTCGATTAGGCGATCGCTTAATCGATTTAAGCTTAAATCATATGCTGATTTTTCACTTTTATGCTCTCTCCACCACTCTTCTTTTATGTTATTGAATCGTGAAAGATTATTCGCTTCCCGCATCCACGAAAGGAGTTCCTGCTGTTCTTTTGCAGTTGATTTTCCCTCCAGGTATATGATAATTTTCTTGTCCATATTTATTGTCTTTCATTATCGATACACAGAAAAGAAAAAAACCCTACCTTTTTTGAGGAAAAAAGTGGGAAAATGAGAATGGGAGAAGATGGGATAGTGAAGATTTTTTAGTGAAAAGGGTTTAAATCTGTTTCGAAGTATAGTAAATAGTTATTGGTTATTGGTTATTGGTCATTGGTTATTGGTCATTGGTTATTGGTCATTGGTTATTGGTCATTGGTTATTGGTCATTAGTTAATTAGTTATTGGAGAACCTGAAACTCGTAACCTGAAACTCGCAACCCGTAACTCGTAACACGAAACTCGTAACACGAAACTCGCAACACGAAACTCGCAACACGAAACTCGCAACAGCTAGAGGAAGTAAGGATTATCAAATGAAGTTGGTTACTTAAGCAAAATCGATATAAGCACGGTTAAAGTTGGGAATTGCCTGATCAAATCTAAATGAAGATGGTGTTTCGATTTTGACAGGCTTTTTTCAATTGCTTTAATTGAAATTCCCAGCTCCGCGGCTACATCCTTTTGCTTTTTGCCTTCAATTTTACACTTTATCAATATTTCTTTTTGTCGGTCAGGTAAATTATCAATCGATTCTTTCAGGGCCTGAAATAACTTTTCTTCAAGCGTTTTTTCTTCCTTACCTGTAAAATCCAATTGATACAAATATTGCAAATCACTTTTTGGAATATTGTCAATGGAAAAATTGTCCTGATGCATTTTCTGATCGCGTAAATAATTCAGGCATTGATTGCGAACAATGGTGAACAACAAGCTTTCAACTGATTTATCTTTTTTGATGGAACTCCGCATCTCCCACAATTTCACATACGAATTTTGTACAAAGTCTTCAATCAGTATATTATCCTTTAGAAAAAGCTTACAGTAATTTCGAAGCCTGGCTGCAGTTAAGGAATATAAAACCTCATATGCTTTCTGGTTTCCACTTCGCAGTTCCGTATTTAAGGAAAGATCAATCATTAATATTTACGGGATATTCAGGGGCACTAAGGTATTAATTTTTCTGAATAAATATCCACCCTCAAGGAAGGTGGGCTTGATTTGCACCCATAGGGCGCTTAAAAGGAAAACAACACAGAAAGTCAAAATAAGAAATAAAAAAAGCGGGAAGTCAGAAGTCAGAAGCTGGAAGTACAGAAGTTTCTGATTGGATATTCCCTGTCTGCCGACAGGCAGGCTTATTCGATATTTTACATTTCCCTGTATAAGGTCAAGGCACAGCACTTTAAACATGACCACCATCGAAATAGGTGGGTTTGATTTGCACCCATAGGGCACTTAAAAAGAAAACAACACAGAAAGTCAAAATAAGAAATAAGGAATAAAAAATGTAAAAGTAGCCAGGAACTTTCTGATTCGATATTTCCTGTCTGCCGACAGGCAGGCTCATTCGATATTTTACATTTCCCTGTATGAAAATCAAGGCACAGCCGTTTAAACATGACCACCATCAAAGAAGGTGGGTTTATAGATTATAATAAATGTTGAAGATGGAATTTTTGTCAATATAATTCCTGGGATTGTTATTCAAACCGATTTAAAAAATCTGCCGAATAAAACCCTTGCTCAAGGGTTTTTTTCACCGCTGGCGCCAATTTGTAATTGGTGTCAATTACAGCAAAACACGGATCACAGATCCGCGCTAGCCTTGGGAGTTTAGGGTTGATCTTAATAGTTTGCAAAAAAATCATTGCCCCAAGTCACCCCTTAGCGGACCTAACTGAAATAGCTTCGTCAAATTTTAGATACCGGGCTTAGCAGGCCATGTTACGCCCCGGTTATCCATTTTAACGATTATTTCTTATGGCTAACGGTGCATGAATCAAACCTACTGTACTACAAACCTACCATAAACAGACTTGTTTTTGCCATGAATTTTTAAAAAATACAAGCCTGGGGAGAATGAAGAAGTTGGAACACGGAACTCACGTTTATATCCAAGATCTTTTTCAAACATGAGCTTACCATTCACATGATATATTTTCAGTATTGATGGTTGTTCTTTAAATGACAATAATTCAACATTTAATATTGAACCAACAGGGTTTGGATATATTTTTAATTCTTCTTCAACGCTCCTTTTTTTATTCATGCTTGTAGTTGCATCTGATATTGATACACTGTAATCTTCCACCTCACCAAACAGATTGGAACATGGAACGATGCTATTGTTATAGATTACCCTTACGCGAATTCTCGTTTTCCCTGTTTTTGATGTTGCAGGAACCGTAAATTTACCCTGATAAACGTGGTTTGCGTTATCGTAAAGGGGCAAATCGATCAATTCATTTTCATCAAATTCATAATTTTGGTTGTAATCGATCCATGCCGCACATTTATCTGCGTCCCAATGGTAATTCAGGGTAACTTTCAGGGTATATTCTGTATTTATACTCAGCTCGGTTGTAAGGTTTGTAAAATCAGAATAGGAACTCTTTTCGGATGTGTGGTCGAGTGTATTGAGCTTAACATTTTTAATCCAGTCATCGGTAGTGCCATCCGCCCCTGAGGCATTACAATATTCCGTTATTGTATTTACAATTAAAACAGCGTAATCTTCCACCTCCCCTTTAATTGCATCTCCACAAGGGGAGGCAGTGATTTCTCCATCTTGATTCCTGACACGCATGGTATAATAACCGGGTTCAGTATCGACAGGAACCGTAAAAGTAACCGATGCCATATGTTCCTCATTGAATTTCTCAAAACTTATCAGCTCACTGCTTTCAAATTCTTTGTTGTTATTGGTGTCAATCCATGCAAAACACTTGCTGTTTTCTGAATGACCGTTGAGGGTCACGTGCATAGAATATGTTTCACCAATTACAAGACTGGTATAAATGTGAGTGAAGTTTTCGTAGCGTTTTTTGTTCGATGGGTTTTCAATTGTTTCCAATTCGACCTTGCTGATCCATGCATCATCCGTTTCGGTATTTCCCGAGGCATTGCAATATACCGGAGCATTTTTGGTAGTGTTTTTCCATATTCCACGCCCCAGGCTTGCAGCAAAAACCTGATCGGATGAATGGTGTATTTTCAAATCATTAACCCCGACAAGAGGAAAGCCATTCGAATAAAGTTCCCATTCACTTAGCGTATTATCGATATAATATATGCCTATGTCCATCCCGAGGTACAATGCGTCATCAGAGCTATCATCATATGCCAGGCACCTGGCCTGGATGTTGGGCAATCCTTTGGAGTAATTACTCCAGTTTGTTCCTCCGTCGGAAGATATATAGACCTTTTCACCCCCCGTATATCCTCCCAGCGAGACTGCTATTTTTAATGGATCATTGGGGTGGACAGCAATCCGTGTTATCCATTTACCGGGAAGCCCGTTTGTAATTTCAGTCCAAGAAGTGCCCCCGTTTATGGTCCTCCAGATTCTTAAACCTTTAGAAGCATACAGGTAATCCGGGTTTGACTCTCCAATCGCCATCATGTTGACGTAACCATCTCCAAAAGTACCTATTACCGTCCAACTATTCATTTCATCTTCGGTTTTATGAACCTGATTGTTCCCAAAATAAATAATAGACGGATTGGTAGGGTGCATAACCATTGGGGACACCCAATCACCTTTACCCGGTTGGGCAACTTCTTTTCCTGTCGCTCTGACTTCTCCGTTTTGAATGGAAAAGTATTTCTTATCCGGATTATTATAATCGATCAGGCATTCCATTCCGTCAGCACCATAAATACCATCCCACTTGTTTCCGTTCCAAAGGTAAATTCCGTTATCCTGCGAACCGTTCATGTGTAGATTGGAATTCGATTTACACACCGTCATCCGGTATGGCTCCAGGGCAACCATGGTATTAAACAGGTTTACCCAGCTTGCACCTTCATCGGTAGAATACGAAACGCCACCATCTGTACATACGTAAAGCCTATCGCCTGCGTAAACAAAATCATGAATATCACAATGTATGTAGTGATTGTTTGGATAAATCCAGTTAGATGTTTTTGTCCAGGAATACCCTCCATCCAAAGATTTATGTGTTTCATATTCCCCGGTATGTATCAGCTTTTCATTTACCGGGCTAACAATAAATGTTCCGTGATGCCACATGGCACCCTTGGTGTACCTGTGGTCGGCGATGAATGTAAATGTTTGCCCCTGATCAGTTGATTTATAAATCCCTCTTTGTCCGGTCATCAGGTACACCGCATCAGGAGCAGCAGGTGTAAGCGAAATGAACACCCGCCCCGCTAAATCAATATCGACTTTGGTAAACGACCCGCCACTATCGGTTGACCGGTAAAATTCACCAAACTTACTGGCATACACAATCCGGGGGTCGTCAGTTTTGTAATGCAGGTCGTCAAAATCCCCCAAAGTTTTAAGGCTCCAGCTATTCCCTCCATCAATGGTTTTATAAATCCCTTTGGAAGAAGAAAAGAGTAATTCATTGTTGTTGTTCGGGTGCATAATTAACTTTCTTCCTTTAACACCGTCGGTGTATGGAAATACTAAGCCCGAGATATCCCAGGATTCACCTGCGTTGTTCGAAATATAAATGCCTGTACAGTTTGTGGTATTGTTATCACCATCGCCGGTTGCCCAGTAGATTTTATTTGTATTTGATGGGTCAATTACAATGCTGCTTACCCCCAAAGCACCAACCTGGTCCGTTTTTGATTCCCAATGCAAACCACCATCAATTGATTTCCAAACACCATTGGTAGGTCCCCCGATATATAAAATGTTTTCATTCTCCGGATCAATGGCAATCCTGTCAACACGCCCCAGTCCCGGAGAATAATGTCCGTTATTGGTATTTATATTATCGGGGCCTAAACTTTTCCAGGCAGATACCGGTTCACTTTTTAACTGGTTGGTTTTTCGGAAATGGTCAAATTCCTTTTTTAGCCTGTCAGGCCCTGAGCGGGAAAGGTCACCGGAAGGATAACTTTTGCTGATATTCTCATGCTCCCATCTTTTGTATTGTTTATATCTTGTACCCTTCCCGGTCCCAACTTTATCAAAATAATCATTAGCCGCTTTTTGGATATCAAAAAAATTGGATTTGGGATCATTCATCATTTTAAGGTATTCTTGTCCAAAACCTTGATATGATAGTAAAAAAACGGAAACTAAGATTACTATGATAAGGTTATTTTTCATTCGGTTCAGATGGTTAAATCTTCAATTAAAAATGAAACGTATCGAAAATGTAAAATGAAACAACTATTCAAAGACTGTTTAAAATTATTTATTTACCCTATTATCCCGATAATTTGAAGGGATTTTTTGCTTTTCCAGACAAGCTTTCTACCCGGTTCTTTCTTCGTTTTCAGGTGCAAGCACGTCTACAGGTTTATGCAATAATAAAATATTAACAGTTTTTCCAATTAACGTGCTTGCTTCATTTTACATTTTCATCAGCCATTTATTTTATGGGTTATATACTCCATCAAAAGGAGTTTGATCGCCTGCAGGCCAAATGCCTTCGGTCATAGCACTGTTATTGATTATCTCGCTATTTGGAATTTGGTAAACAAACCGCCATGACTTTGCAGGAAATGGTTTGTGTCCACCATAGTTGGCGTGGTTTCCTTTTCGTTCAAGTGGTTTCTGGTTTCGGATTAAATCGAACCATGCAAAACCTTCACCATACAATTCTTTTCTTCTTTCAATAAGAATGTCCTCAAGCAGATCAGTCCCGGTTGCCTGGCTTTTTTCAGCACTACGCATTTCCTGCAATTGCCAAAGTAAATCTTTGGCTTTTTGATCATCTCCCACACGTGCATATGCTTCAGCTTCTATGAGCAACATCTCTTCAGCTCTCATGAATACAATATTTCCGATGAGGTCTTCATTGTCCCGAAATTTATACGAGATATAGATTTGATCCCATATCCAACTATATTGGGATTTCCTGATATCGTTGTCATCAAATAAATTAACAAATTCGGTTGCCAGGAAGAAGCACTGAAAAGTAAAACCGTTCCGGGTCCAGTTTGCCCACATGGCAAAAGGGGAATAATCCCCCATGTTCTGGTCTTTTGTAGGAGCAATGCCCCACATCCAGGAACCGGTGGCGAGCTCGTTAAAACCAGCCAGGTAATCATCATTTGATGTTAGCGGGAAATCGGCTCTTGCCTTGTTAGCATACTCAGCTGCTTTATCCCATTCATTCATGGTTAGATAAACTTCCGCCAAGAATCCCTGGCAAACATTTAGGTTGATCCTGTTTTTTCTGGCTCCTCTTTCATATCCGGGCAATAATTTTTCTGCTTCCAGAAGATCTTTCAGTATCTGATCATAAGTTTGTTGGACAGTCCCCCTGGGTTTACCTTCTGTCTGATCAGAAGTAGGTTCGAGGTAAAGAGGTACACCGGGCATATCTTTTGCAATCGCGTAGGTGTGCTGGTATAACCTGATCAGTTGAAAGTATGCCCAACCCCTCAGTGCATAAGCTTGTCCGATTACATGGTCTTTTTGTGTTTCATCGCCGGAACTCCCCGGGGTGAATGTAATTACACTATTAACATTATTGATTAATCGATAGTAAAAATTCCATAACGCAGATGATTTAAAAATATCACCCCTGGTATGTCCCCAGAAATTGTAATCATAGACATACCATCCACCCCATACGATGATGTCTTCACCGCACGCGTCGTAAGTCATCTGATGAGAAGGATATCCCCAATCATCACTCCTTCCTGCCCCACCATTTCCTGATTCCATCTGGTAATAGCAGCCATTTAATGCTGCTTCGGCACCTTGCACTGTTATAAATACAGTGTTATCTGATACAGAAGAGGAAGGGTCTGTTTCTAAATATTCGGAACATGAGAATAATCCCATAACAAATATGCTGATTATAACCAGTCTTTTTATATTATTTTTCATGAGTCTTACTTTAATGTGATTAAAAATATTATAAACCTAATTGTAAGCCAACCGAAAAGGTTTTAACAGTTGGAAACCTGTTCCCTGTTCTGCCGTTGATCCCTTGTTCGGGATCAGTCCCTCTTTTAGATGCTGAACCCCAGGTAAAAAGGTTATCCCCTTTAACAAAGAACCTAAGCGAACTAACCTTAATCTGCTGCGTCACGCTTTGGGGCATCGTGTAGCCAAGTGTAAGGTTTCTTAACCGGACAAAAGTATTGTCGAAAATGTATTTGGAAGAGTAAGATCCTTGTGAATTAGAGAATGTCTTTGAAAAACGGGTAATCTCACTGGATTGATTTTCGGGTGTCCAGGAATCCAATACATCCGGATGAAAAGAATATCCCTGTCTGTAACTCATCATTTGTGAGTAATCACCGTCATAAAGTTTTCCTCCCAGGCTATAATAAAACATGCAGGAGAGGTCAATACCTTTGAAATAAACAGTATTGGTTATACCACCAAACAAGTCAGGGAGAGCATCTCCCAAATACTTTTTTTGGTCATCTCCGCTAACATCACTGTAACTTTCAGTCAGTACCCTTTCTTTCAGTACTTTTTCGCCGTCAATTGTTTCGTAAATATTTTTCCACCACTGGTCATTACCGTTTTCAGGATTAATCCCGGCAAATTCAGCCCCCCAGAAATTATACCTTGATTCACCTTCCCGCCACTTGAATACTCCTGCATTTATTTCATTTTGCGGAAGGTTGGTAATTTCATTTTTATAATGTGTGGCATTCAAATCAATGTTCCATCTGAATCGTTCACCTTCAATAATCCTATAATTCAGGTCAAGTTCAACTCCCCTGTTTTCAATATCCCCAATATTTCTGTCAACCCCGCTAAATCCGGAAGAAGGGGCCATTGGCCTTGTAAATAGCAAGTCTTTCGATTTTCTGTTAAAGTATTCAAACGATCCATTGATTTTTTTCAGGATCGAAAACTCTAATCCAACATTAAATTGCAAGTTGGTTTCCCATTTTAAACCTTCATTTGGCAATCTTGAAATCAATAAACCGGGCAAGCCATAATCGTCATAGCCTGTAGCATATAAGCCTTGGTATGCATACAATGTAGCAAGTTTGTCGTTGCCAACAGCACCGTAACTGGCTTTTACTTTCAGGTTATCCAACCAGCCCTGACTTTGCATGAAGCTTTCCTGGGTGATCCTCCACGATGATCCAAGCGACCAGAATACGCCATATCTTGAATTCCCGCTAAATCTTGATGTTCCATCTGTACGAACACTTCCTGAGAAGTAATACTTATTGTCATAATTATACTCAAACCTTGAGAACCAGCTTAAAAGCCTGTAATTGTCTTCTTGTGAAGAAGAAGATGTCATCGTTGCCGCTGATGACAGTTCATAAAGGCCACCGAAAGGAAGATCTTCCCTTCCTGCCGAAAGATCATTGCTTTTAAATTTATATGCTTCCTGTCCTAAAAGGACATCTATTGCATGTTCTTTAATTTTTTTATTGTAAGTCAACAGGTTTGTCACCGTTGTAGTAACAGCTCTTCTTGTTGACTTATAAACTGCACCCCTTCCTTTCAGGTATCCATAATCAGGGGTTGTGTAGCTATGATATGAAGTCAGATAATAATCTAAACTAAAGGTTGACCGGAATTTCAAATTTGGCGAAAATGTTACTTCGGCATAGTTTCTTGATGATAAATTATCAACCCATGTATTGTATTTATTGTATTCAGCATCTGCTAAGGGATTCCATCCTATCCACTCCTTTCTGTCATTTCCATAGTCATAAATTTTGTTGCCATTGTCATCCACCCTGTATTGGTTGGTATCATAATCATATTCATATACAGGATAAATAGAAGGGACTGTTCTCAGAAACCATACCGTTGATGACCCGGCAGGACTGTCTGTAAAACTGTGTGCAAACGAGGTATTAGTCCCCATTTCCAGCCAACTTTTAATTTTGGTATTTACGTTTGAACGTCCAGAGATACGTTCGAACTTTTGCGTTGTAAAAATACCTTTGTCGTTAAGATATGAAGCTGAAAAGTAATAATTGGTCTTATTGTTTTTACCGCTGAAGTCGATCGAATATTCTTGCTTTGGTCTTGACTTTAAAAGTTCCCCTCTCCAATCTCCTTCGAAAAGCAGTTTTGCATCAGAAACCAATTTGCCATCGGTCCCTACCGGGGTGTTGTTATCGAAGGGGTTGATTTTTATTTCGTTTCCAAGGTTGTTTGTCGCTGTAAGTGCCGCTTCGGATGCGCTTTGTCCACCGTCAAGAGCTTCAAAGTATAAGGCTTTCCAGCTTATTTCTGCATATTCCTGCGGATTAAGAGGGCGGGGCATATCAACGGCCAGCTCTGAAAAACTAAGGGTTGACCTGAAATTTATTTGCCCTTCTTTTTTCTGTCCTTTTTTAGTATTAATAATGATAACACCATTTGCAGCCCTGGAGCCATAAAGTGCACTGGCAGTTGCATCTTTTAATATAGTCATTGATTCAATATCAGATGGTGAAATTGAATTGAGGTAACCTCCGTAAGGAACACCGTCAACAACATAAAGTGGTTCTATGGAAGCATTCATTGATCCGACACCACGTATAATCACCGTTGCATTAGCCCCTGGCTGGCCACTGTTATTAATAACCTGAACACCACTGCTCATGCCCTGCAGTGCCTGTGTAGCATTTGATGTTTGTATTTTTTCCAGTTTCTCTTTTGATACGACTGATGCAGAACCAACAAAGGAGGATCTTCTGGAAGTACCATAAGCAACTACCACTACCTCGTCAACCCCCACGATCTCTTCCTCCATGACAATATTGTAGATTTCCTGACCTGTTATTTCAACTTCTAAGGTCCTTAAGCCTATAAATGAAACAACCAGTGTACGGTCAGTTTCAGATACATTAAGGTTGAATTTCCCATCCTGGTCGGTAACTGTTCCTTTATTAGTGCCTTTTACAAAGACAGTTACTCCCGGCAATAGCACTCCTGATCGATTCGTTACAGTTCCATAGATATTCCGATCACTTTTTGATTGCAGGTAAAAAAAATCCTTGTCCCGCTCGGTTACGATAATTTGCCGGTTACGAATTTCATACTTGATATCTTCACCTTCAAAAAGCTGATAAAGAATTTGGTCGATATTTGCATCGGTTACATTTACAGTAACTTTTCGGTTCACATCAACCACATCATCTTTGTAAAGGAAATAGAAATCACTCTGATCTTCAATGGCTAGCATCAAATCTTTTACAGCTACTTTCTCCATGTTCAAACTAAACTGTGTTAATTGGCCATAAGAATTGATCGTTGCCCAAGCACTTACAGTACTAACCAGTAGAATAAAAACTGTTACTTTCATAGTACGACATAATCGTTTAAGGCTTTCTTTGTAGGGAAAGCACAATTCTGTTTTTTTTTTCATAAATTTGAATGTTTAATTTTTGTTAATAACCTGATTACCAATCAGGCAAACCGGGATGTGTTGGCGCATATCCCGGTTTTTTTATCTGATTATATATCTGGTATCATTTATTTTTTGGATGTTTACTGATGCTGTTGTTGCAATATTATCAATGACCGCTTCACGTTCATTGTTCAGGTCAAGTTTTCCGCTTATTTTAATAGAACCGGTTAATGGATTACTGTATTTGATTTTAATGTTATAATATCGTTCAAGTCGCTTGGTTATCCGGCTAAGGTCTTCACTGTTAAAAAGAAACACTCCATCCTTCCAGCTAATGTAATTGGCAACATTCACATTCTTAATTTTTGTCTCCTGGGTATTTTTATTAAACACAGCCATTTGATTGGGTTTCAGGATAATATTTTTTCTGAACAGGCTTCCGGAAGTGCGGCTCAATTTTATGCTTCCTTCTGCTAAAACAGTTTCTACAATATCTTCATCAGCATAAGCGGAAACATTAAATTCAGTTCCAACCACTTCCATTGAAAGTTCATTGGTATATACAATGAATGGTTTATTTTTATTCTCAGCGACATCAAAATAGGCTTCCCCTATTAAAAAAACTTCCCTTTTATTCGAATTGAAATTATTCGGGTACAACAAACGACTACCTGCATTTAACCAAATAACAGAACCATCAGACAGGCTTAGGTTTGAACGTTTTCCATAAGGAAGGATAACCTGGTTTAAAGCGTCACTCTTTTTATTAATTTGAGTTTCTACCGTGTCATTATCAATTACAACAAACCCATTTTCAGAGAATTCAACAACAGACTCTTTACTTTTTATTGCAATATTTTCCCCATCGGATAAAAACAGCTTAGCATCTTCAACATCGGGTAAAATCATTTTTTCTGACACCAGTTGTTGTTGAATATTGTTTTTTCGAAAATAAAACATGTGACCTAATAAAAAGAAAATAATAGCTATAGCAGCATAACTTAAAAAGTTTATTAAAACTTTTTTGGTTTGACTATTTTTTTTCTTTTCGGTATAATTACTCAAGGCATTGATTAATATCTCATGTTTTTCTTCAGATGTTAATTTTTTATCCTTCGACGAAATTAATTTCAGGATTTCTACAGACTGATCAACTGCTTGTTTTTGGGAAGGGTTTTTTTCCAAATAATTTTTCCAAAACCGATCCAAATCCTCTGAAGGATAATATATCCACGCTATAAATTTCGGGTCATCAATGTATCTTAAATATTTCTTATCCATCTTATCTTTAATCTTTTAATGAACTTGTTTAAAGTTAGAAGCTGAAAGTGGCTGTAATCTCATGAAATAGTGCTATTTGCCAATGTCATAAGGTGACACTTTTTTTCAACTAACTCACCCTGATTGAGATCCCGATAACCATCGGGACACAATCGTCCCTGCCTGCTGCAGCTACCGTGTGTACACATCTTTTTTAAAATTGTATATTGATAAAATTATTAACATTTTTAATTTAAAATATCCAATAAGCCTGCCTGTCGGATTTCCTCCCG
>JANQII010000319.1 GCA_028282195.1 Prolixibacteraceae bacterium | reverse complement strand
TATCCCGGGCCTTTAACTACTATTAATTTTGAACAGGCCCTTCTCCAGCAGGCCCGGACCGTTTCGCATTCCATGTCGGAATTGCTGGCCGAAGCCAATGGTGCGGATGGAGAAGGTAGTTCTAAAAAGCTGTTACGCGACAAGGCCTTTACCCTGTTGTTTGAAAAAGACAGTACTATCCGTAAGTATGGACGCTACCTGTTTTGGAAAGACGAAGAAAAACGGAGCAGCTACTATAAATAGTAGCTACTGAAAACCTTGATTTTACTAGCCCCGGGGCAGGTCTGACCCATCCCTCGGGGCTTTTTCTATTCCTACTGGCAGTTTGACCTTCCCATCAGCAGTTTTTTTTACACCAACTGGCAAAATCCACCGTTCCATCGGCAGTTTTTTTGATTCAATTGGACATTTTTCGGGTCAACCGGCAACTTTTTCTAAAATAATTGGACACTTCATGCCCTCCCCCGGCAAATTTTCTGATTTAATTGGAGTGATTATATCTCCCATTGGCAATTTTTCAAATTTAATTGGGTTTGCCAGGCCTTCCCCTGGCAGTTTTTTTAAGATAACTGGCCAATGGTACCTTCCCCCGGGCAGTTTCTCCCATTCCTAAACAGATAACACACTTAGAATTTTACACCCAAAGACCTATGCTAAGCGCCGTAAGGATGACTCCACTCATTTTATCATTGGCTAACCTTGGGAACAAAGGATACCTTATTCTATTTATAATGTTGTACTATTTTAAAAACAACTCAATTACCGGGATCTCAACATTTGGTTTATTAACCGGAAGCAATAAATTTATGTCGTTTTCCCCTGTTTCTTGTTTGATCCAGTGACCATAAGGCTTACCAATTTTAATTTCGGAAGCATCGTGTAAAAACTGTGCATATTTTACCTTGTCACCGAAGTTGCGCATAAGGAAGTTTGTCATTGGATAGTCCAGCAAATGGACATAAAGCCTGTTTGTTTTAGGATTGTATGTCAACAGTGTATTGTCCGGGGCCATAAATTCATCCGGTGCCTGCGTACACCCGTAAATTGCCCGGCTGTTATATTTCATCCATTCCCCCATTTCTTCAAGTGCTTTATCGGCGCGGTAGTCGAATGTCCCGCGTGCAGTGGGCCCGACATTTAACAACAGGTTACCTCCTTTACTCACCGATTCGATCAACAATACCAAAAGTTGTTTTTTATCTTTCCAGGTATGCTCATCACGATAGTAGCCCCAGGATCCGGAAAATGTCTGGCATGTTTCCCAGGGAATTTTCACCCCGTTTTCCTCCGGCCACTTTTGTACTTTAAACTGTTCGGGTGTTGTAAAATCCCAACCTCCCCAATAATCTTTTATATCCGCACGGTCATTGACCAATATTCCAGGCTGTAACTCACGTACCATTTTCATTAATTCAACAGACCCCCAGTCGTCACGGTCTTTGCCAAATTTTCCGGGGAACGAATAATCAAGCCAAAGGATATCAATCTTTCCATAATTGGTAAGGATCTCACGAACCTGGTTTTTCAGGTATTTACGGTAAACACCCATATCCCGCCCTTTATTTAACTTGTCATATTCCTCCTGTGTATTTACACTTTGGGGATGAATACGGTCAATGGTATATTCCGGGTGGTGCCAGTCTATCAGTGAATAATAGAAGCCAATCCCCAATCCTTCAGCACGGAAAGCATCTACCCATTCTTTAATAATATCCTTCCCGTAGGGTGTGTTCATGATATTGTAACCGGTATATTCCGATGCGAACATATTGAACCCATCGTGGTGTTTTGTGGTAATTACCGCATATTTCATTCCTGCAGCTTTTGCTTTCTTTGCCCAGTCTGTCGGGTCAAACAGGTCGGGGTTAAATAGTTCAAAATAGTTCTGGTAATCTTCATCGGAAATACGTTCCCGTTTTTTCACCCATTCATGCCGGGCCGCCTGTGCATACAAGCCCCAATGGATAAACATCCCGAACCGGGCTTCTGTCCACCACGACAGGCGTTCTTTTTTCTGGTTTTCTGTTTCATCCCATATTTTCTCCTGGGAAAATGATAACTGGCTTACCAAGGCCACTAATAACATGGCAAACATTGTCCGTTTCATAATAATAGATTTAAACGTACCATTGCAGTTTGTACTGGTACTGGTTTTAATAATTTATTCTGTAATTCTTCCAAACCCTGCAATACCTACCTTTCCTTTTTCTTCTGCTAACGAAAACACAACAAATTTAATAAACTGCCCGAAAACTTCATCAAAATCCTTAGTTTGCAGAATTGGACTATTTTTTATGTCAAAGAATTCCTTTTAACAACCAACATACCCTGGACCTTCCCATTTTTGCTTACATAAAACCCGTAAAATAAACTTGAGGCTGTCTCAAAAGTAGCAAGAATAAAAAGAGTACTTTCAAATTGTAAGTAAAGGACCCCTCCTAACCTTCCGCCAGCTGGCGGAGAGGAACTGTCCCCCTTCGGGGGATTTAGGGGGCCTATTTCAGTTTACAACTTTCAATTCGTAAGTATTTTAACTTGTAATATTACTTCTGGGACAGCCCCATCATTTAAGGAATTATCCATACTATCACCCTATGAATTAATCCAATAAATCAATCTCAGCAATGGTTGCTGATGTTGTTCCACCAGCCCCATTTAGCATTTTGATTTTCACGTATTTTGCATTTACTATTTTCCCAAAACGAACTGTTCGGGGTGTTGGGTCATTTATCAGGTTTCCAAGATCAAACGTTTTAATATCATCCCATTCTTCCCCGTCATTACTGATACTGAACGTTCCTTTTTCGATCAAACCTTCTTTGAAATCAACAGGAGGTGTATAAATAAACCCACTGATTGGTTCTGCCTTTTGGAGGTTGATTATCAGAACAGGGAGTTCTTTGCCGGAGTTCCAGAATGTTGACACATCACCATCAATAGCTAAGTTAGCGGTATATTTTTCATCGCTAAAACCGGCATCAACTGTCCAGTCTTTCTTTATGATCCCAAATTCTGCTTCGGCCAAACTTCCTGCCTGGCCTTTATCAAAAGCCCTTGCTTTTACCTCACCCGATGGGAGGACAAATGGTTGCGTATATACCTTTGATTGAGCGGTAGGCCCTGTTCCATCAATGGTATAGCGGACAACAAGCTTATTCATCAGGTTCTTTTGGAAATCAATGCCATGCTTTTTCCATGAAAAATTATCTTTTTTAGCCTCAATGGTCACCTGGCCATCCAAACCCCTCCTAATACTTAATTGAGGGGGGCGCGGTGTATAATAATGTGCTGAAACTTTAGAAACGGACGGATCACTGCGACCTTCAACGACCCTTAAACGGAGCTTTTGGGTTGTTACTTCAGGAAATCTCAGTATCCTTTTATAACCTACCGAAGTTGCTTCTGCCACTTGTTCCCACGCTCCATTCAGCCAGGCATCCAACGCATGCTTTTCAATCCGTTGCCCTTTTAGATGGATGGCTTCCTGTAGCATAAAACGGTTTAGCGTTATGGGTTTGGGTAAATCAATTTCAAACTTACCGTTTCCGTTTTTAGCTAAAACATAAGAATTTTCATCATTATCAAGGATCGGGCTTTCCCCTTTGGCATTGGCCAGTAAATCTGTTCCGTAGGTTTCCCTGATTCGTTTACCCACCTCTTTTAAAACACGTACATCTTCATCAGAAAAACGTCCTTTACGGTTTGGGGGGACATTCAGTAAAAAAGTTGAGTTACCACCAACAGCACGTTCGTAAATATCAAATACATCATCTGGACTACGGACCCGCTGCTTATCCTCATCACGGTAAAACCATCCTTCCCTTATTGATGTATTGGTTTCTGCTGGCAGGTAATGCAGGTACTTTGCCTTAAAAAGTTTCTCCCGGCTACCCCAATCCCCGTGCATATCCGGAAAACTATTTGCCAGGGCAGGGTCTTCATCAAAAGTAACGACATCCCATTCGGATTCCCTTGTCCCCCCGGACTCATTTCCACACCAGCGCACATCTTCCTTACCAAAAATAACCGCCTCAGGGGCCAGCGTTTTTATTAGCTTTTTCCACGCGAAATAATTGTATTCCTGGCCTCCCTTACGTTTAGGGTGCGCACCGTCAAACCAAACTTCATGGATTGGCCCATATTCAGTAAGCAGCTCAAATAACTGGTTCAGGAAATATTCGTTGTAATCATCTACCTTAAACTTAAAGGTCGTTTTATTGGCAAACGGGCGGCCTTCAACCGGACGGGGGATGATCCGCTCAGTGTATTTACTTAAATTCCCATAAAGCCCATTCTTATTTTCAATCTGGTACAGATCGGCCGGTGACAGGTAAACCCCAAGCTTTAAGCCATATTTCTCACACGACTTTGACAACTCTTTAAGGATATCCCCTTTCCCGTTCCTAAAAGGTGAAGACATCACCCCATGTTGGGTATAACGGCTTTGCCACAAACAAAAACCATCGTGGTGTTTGGCCGTGAATACGATTAACTTCATGCCCGCATCTTTTGCCGTGCGGCACCATTGGTCAGTATCCAACTCCTGAAGGTCAAAAATTTTGGGGTCTTCAAAACCATTCCCCCATTCTTTTCGGGTGAAAGTATTAATCCCAAAATGGATGAAACAATTGTATTCCAGTTTCTTGTATTCATACTGATTTTTGGTCGGCAACACATTGGCAGCCTTCTCAATAATTGTCTCTTTTGAGTCTCCTGGCTCAACTTTAATCGTCCGTTGTGCCTTTAGCCCAGTGACTACAAAAAGAGCCCATACTGATAGAATAAATAGCTTTTTAATCATCATATATAATTATAATTTACAGAATAAAACTTTTCTGCCATTAGGCAGCTTTATAAAAATGGAGCTAAGCAACTTTAGAGTAGAATTACCTTTTTATACCATTTTATAGACAAATTTACCCACAAAAATCAGTGGTATAATGCCGATAGATGTTTAATACTCAATAATAAACGAAGTGAAATTAGTGAGTAAAATTAAACACTAATCGGTATTACTTCAAATTATCTACCCCTCAATTGCACCCCGTATGGAAAACCTTTAGTGCCGGTACGGTTTTCTTTAAAAATTTGAATCAAGGTTTTGCCGAAAGTGAATATCCCTTTTGGTACTCCTGTGTAGCAGACCTTTCATTATTCATCTGGTTCCAATACCATTCTGAATAGCTGAATGCTCCAATATTAGCCTTTTTAGGGGCCCATGCCGGAACAGCATATGGTTCCGTCCCCAGTACATACTTAAACCTATCTTATCATTTAAAAACCATTCTGGTGCTTTATGCTTTGTTTTTTCATCTCCCTTGGTCCACCGCCATATTTATGATTGTTCAGGAATTGATTCAGTCCTTATTTTTCAAAGGGATAAAAACAGTCTCTAAATTTTATTTTGTAACGCTAAACACGCGCTCATCCATTTTGGCATTCCTGATTTCTTTCGACTGCAAAGGAGGCAAATTACTGCTTGGCTTATCGAGATAAAAATAAGCCACGGCACTAAAATCGTCGCTACGGTACCAGGTAGTTGGTATCCCTGAAGGAAAATCGTCGCTATCCAGCTCCGGCGGGTTTTCCATGTCAAGGTAGCGCTTTGAAGCATTCAATCCATCTTTTTCAATATACGACCATAGCGGATAAATCTCCTGCCCTTTCCTGCGGATTTCCAGCATTTTTGATTTTACAGTGTTGCCAATCTGTTGGATGGTTACCCGGCAATCTTCGTGAAAATAAACAGGGTCAATGGTGTGGTAGCGATAAAATGAATACAGGTCATTTTTTTTATCAGAAACCAAACATCCCTGAATCCGGTTATAGAATATACCTTGTTCCCAGCCCGAACCAATATAATCTTCAGTTCCTGTACCAACTAAAGTGGCATATTCATTATCTCCATCAAGGTAAATCTTAACTTCCCCTTCACCAAACCAGGTTCCGTTGTACACTTTGTTCCCGATAACACCAATGTGGGTACCAATATAGCGTCCACTGCCTTCCACCTTAGGAAGTATTTCAAAATCTTCCCCAAGCGTGGTGTTTAAGTCCCTGTGCCAGTAAGCATGGAAATAAAGCATATCATCATCATGCTTAGGTACTTTCAGGAAGTTTATTTTGTAGTAAAAATGAATCACTCTATCGGTTTGATTGACCATCTCAATCCTCGCTGCTTTCCGGTATGGCATGGGCACAAATGAGTTTTGAGACCGCCCCTCAGGGTTGGCAAACAGCTCTGATTCAAAAGGACGGTAAATGCTTAGTGCATTCCCAAAAAATTCAACAAAAGGCACAGACACTGCAGGTTTATCGGCATCGTCCCAGTAAATATTCATAATCACATTGCGCCGGGCATAAGTGTCCCAATACATTACATTTGCCGACCACATTTTTGTTATTATCCCGGCACCTTTTTGATCAAAGATTACAGTGGTTTCGTTAGGTGGGAGAAGTAAATAAGCATCTCCTTTTGCGCCTTTATTTGACATTCCCCCCTTGCCTTTTTCGGCATTGATATTTTCGGCACTTACCCAGCGGGTTTCTACCCCCTTGGGTGCTTTTTTGTATAATTCTGAAATATCATTCAACTTGTATCCGCTCTGTGCCATTAAGTTTCCCGATATTAGGATGGCTACAATTACTGCAAATTTCTTCATGGTTTTGTTTCTTATTAAATTAATGATTTTTAAATAATCTAATCCTACTTTTTGTATTTCAAGGCTATCTCCGTTCGTTTCTTTAACAAAGAAAGCAATAAATATCAATTGTACTTCTAAAAAATAGCCACCCAAACCAAAGTTGAGTGGCTAATTGCTATTTCAAAATTCTGACCTATTCTATAATAAACGTCCAGTCTTTTGACAGATCACTTTCTGTAGTCACCCTATATTTATAGGTATTTGATGACCAGTCCGCCAAAACACCAGGTTCAGGGGAGTTTTCCAGTGGAACAATCCCATTTCCCGTATGATAAATATAGATTGATAATTTACTTCTGTCAGTTCCCTCTTTTAAAGTCATTGTTACTGTAGCGACACCGCTATCCACATCATAACTCTCAGAAACAGTAACTTTTTTCGTTCCATCAACAGAGGTATCATCAGGTAAATCAACATTGTCTTGTTGCAGCATATAAATAAATGCATCTGTAATTTCGGCCTCCATTTCCCATTGAGAGAAATCCATTTCAACTCTGGGCTCGCATGAGGTAATTGCGAGCAATATTCCTATTAATATCGATAAATTTTTCATAATAAATGTGATTAATTCCAACCTGGATTTTGAGTTAATACAACATCAGCTTCACTTTTATACAGATTGATCTGACCTTTTGGGATAGACCACAAATAGTCCCTGCCTTCATCAACCTGATAACCAGTTCCACCTTCAAGGAAATCAGAACGGTGACCACCTGGCAGCAGATAACCGTTAGCATCAACTTTAATATCTGAAGCTGTTAGTTTACCCTGAGGTCCCCAATAATCAAGAAATTGTTGGGCTTTAGCACCACGGGGGACATAACCATTGATTAAATGCCCCAACATTCTCCAACGTCTCAAGTCATCATAACGGATTCCTTCACCGACAAATTCCACACGGCGTTCACGACGAATTTCGTTAATTAATGAAGGTACATCTCCATAACGATTAAAATAATCTGCATTTCCAGACCAACTGCGAACAGCAGCCAAGTCCATATGCCCCATATTTACACGGTCACGTAATACATTGATGGTTTTATCCACATCCTGTTGGGTAACTGTTCCTGCTCCAAGTTCTTCAAGAATAGCTTTTGCTTCAATATTTCCTAACAAAATTTCGGCATAACGCAGGTGAATCCATCCTTGTTCTCCCCAGCCATTATCAGAATATTCTCCGGCATCAGGTAAAATACCTTTTGCAAACATATAACCTGTAGGAACTGAATAATACCATGCAGTTGAAGTTACTGCTGTCATTTCAATCCAGCTTTGAGACGCCCAGGCAGATAATTTCTCAAACGAACCCCATTTTTCAAAGAAGTAAATGGTTTGAGCTAAACGTGGATCACGGTTGGTAGTCTCATCAGCAAAAGTATCATCACCTACAAAATCATCAGTATTGATTTCCTTGGGTTCACCATTGGCCATCAGGTAATCATCAACAACTTCACGGGTCATACCGATTTGTCCACCTGCACGGGCATAATTTGCCCACTTAACTGTTACTCCTTCATCTTTACTGTACATTTGGTAATGCAATACACCAGGAACAACACTATAATCCTTTTTATTAAATAGTTCCCAGTATTCTTTACCTTCAGAACCTTTAAAAATACTGGTTCCAAGCTGAGCAATCAATTGATCGCTGGCATCAACAGCTTTCTGCAAAAATTCCCTTCCATCTTTTCCTGCAACACCAAATGGTGTGTTTTGATGGTAATATTCCCATGAACCTTCAAATAGTGCATATCTGGTTTTATATCCCAATGCAGCTTCTTTACTTATCCTTCCGGCAACAGCACTTCCTGTTCCTGCAGGTTGCAAATGCTCAATTGCCTTATCCAGATCTTCCATAATTTTCATGGCAAGCTCATTCCGAGGCATCCTTTCTTTATAGAGAAGTTCTGTATCATCCAAATTGGGAACTTTGTCAATATAAGGAGCATCCCCAAATCGGCTTAACAAAGCAAAATTATGAAAAGCCCTGAAAAAATAAGCTTCACCAACATAATGTTTTCCATTATCGGATATAGTAAACATATCGTAATTTTCAAGACTCGTCAACATATAGTTAACTTTACGCAGCCAATCAAATGATCCATCCCATGCTCCATCGTTTGTACTTGCATCAGAACTGGTTCTAAAGATTTTTCCTTCAGGGAAAGCTAATTCCCGGTTACCAAGCGCATTATCACTCCCATTTTCAACGGAATACTTGCTTCCCCAACCACGATACGAGTTTATCCCCCAATAGAATCCATTCGCATAAGTTTCAAGATCCTTCTCAGTTTTCCAGAAGCTAGGAGCCTGTCGGACTTTATAAAAACACGAAATTATTATCTTTGAGGCATGGCAAAATTTATATGTGCAGATCGCAATCAGCAAACCCTAATGCCT
>JANQII010000254.1 GCA_028282195.1 Prolixibacteraceae bacterium | reverse complement strand
TTGCTTACACCTGAAAGCTCCCATGTTTTATTCAAAAACCCTAATAAAAAACAATTAAGATATTAACAGACAGTTGTTTAAACCCAAAACTCACGTTATCAAAAGATCAAAAATCAACATTTTGACCTTTTAAAAGCCGATTAACCAATTGTAAGATCCTGATAGGTAGGCTCTTAATGTTGTTGGTCAATTTTTTAAAAGATAATTGACAGTCTTTTGATACACCCTCTCGTAAATACGTAATACGCTTAAATTAGTTTAGTCTATCTTCCGTTTAATGCTGCAACCAACAGGTTTTGTTTCTGCAAGCTGAATGCTTTCATCTGAAGCAAGACTTTTAATGGCATCATTAAGATAAGCTTTACTAACTTTACTGGCATCGTCATAATTGTTGTCAATTGCTCCTTTGTAAGCCAGTTTTAAATTGGCATCAAAAAGAAATACATGCGGAGTAGTCTGGCCACCAAAAGCATTTGCTAATAGACTTTCTTTATCTACAAGATAAGGGAAGTTATAGCTATTTTTTTCAGCATGTTTTTTCATAGCTTCATAAGAGTCATCATCATTTCGTTTTTGGTAGTTTGAGTTTAGAACAACCATGCCGATATCATTTTTATCAGCAAACTCTTTTAGTCCATTATACCGATCTTCCCATTTTATTACAAACGGGCAAGTATTGCATGAAAAGATTACGAGTAGTCCGTTGTCTTTTTTTAAATCATCAAGTGATAAATTAACACCAGTTACACATTTCATTTTGACATCGGTATGAGAAGCTTTGTCACCAATTTTTAATTGGTTGTTGCCAGCATAAACAATCATTGCTGACATTGCAAATAAAAGAAATACAAGCTTTTTCATGTGTTTGTTTTTAAGTAATTAAATGCAAATAAATTTTTTAAGTCCAACTATTTTAACAAAACCGTTTCTAAAGTTGTTTCGTAATATTTGTAAACAATTGTAAAATGCTGAGGGATATTCGAAATAATTATCAGAAATATAAGCTAGAGGAAAAAGGTCTGGATAACAGTCCGTTAAGTTTGTTTGATGAATGGCTTAACCAGGCAATATCCGAAAAAGTTGTTGAGCCAACTGTAATGGTTTTGTCCACGGTTCAACAAGGTTTTCCCGATTCCAGGGTTGTTCTTTTAAAAGAGCTTACAGCCGAAGGTTTTGTTTTTTTTACAAATTACCGGAGTAAAAAGGGAGAACAAATTCAAAATAATTCAAATGTTTCGTTGAACTTTTTTTGGGCTGAGATGGAGCGTCAGGTGCGTGTAAAAGGTATTGCTGAAAAGATAGATTCGGTTCAGTCCGAAGATTATTTTAAAACCCGGCCCCGTGATAGCCAGATGGGAGCCTGTGCATCTAATCAAAGCATGGAAGTTGATAGTAGGGAAAAGCTGGAACGACAGTTTGAAGTTTGTGAAAAGAAGTTTGATGGGAAAACGATTCCAATGCCTGAACATTGGGGTGGATATATTGTAAAACCTTTTGAAATTGAATTTTGGCAAGGCCGTAGCAGCCGAATGCATGACCGGATTTTGTTTTTTCAGGATGAAGGAAAGTGGAGGTTTAAACGGTTGCAACCGTAATCCAGCCTATTAATGGGCTGGAAAAATATATGTACTATTTTTTGTAATTTTAATGAGTAAACAAAAATTCCGCCCTATGCCTTTTGTAGAAATCTGGGTTCACTCTGTGTGGACTACAAAGTATAATATAATGTATAATACCGAATTCGTACCGTGTTGCCATTTTATCTCCTATCCGGGATAATGCAAAAAGAAGAATATATTAATTATGCGAATCAAGAGTTGAAAATCTTGCCTTTAAATCCGGATTTTCCTGAATATTTAGAATAAACCCTTGATTCACATTAATTGATTTTATTAATCTTTATCAGAATCATGTACATGCATTAGAAGCTGTCTAAATTTTATTTTTCAGAATGATTATGATGTTTTTTTGTTTAGACGACTTGTCCCGGCTTAACCGGGAAGGCGAATTTGAGCGTCCCGGTGGCCCGGGATAAGGAAAATTCAACGCAGTATAAACGAACCTGCCTGCGGTAGCTACCGTGTGTACACA
>JANQII010000250.1 GCA_028282195.1 Prolixibacteraceae bacterium | reverse complement strand
TATCCGGCAGCTGCCGGACTATGCGCAGATTTTTTGCCTTGTCAAAAACCAAAATAACTTCAACTTAACCGTCATTTCAGGCATGACACGACACTAGTTCAGTTGTCCCGTAGGGAATCCATCCGATAAGTATCTTTTGCTGCATTGGCTCGCTTATTATAAGACAAATAGTGCAAATTATTCTGCCTTTTTCCCTTTTGGTTTTGCTGATCCTTTTTTTCGGCCGGGTTTCCTGTCTTTGTACGGGGCTTTTTTATGGAATCTACTTTTACTTCGGGAGCCGTATTTCTTTTTCCCTTTTCTTTTTTCTTTGACTTTCCATTCGGGTCCTTTGCCTAATTCCGGTGGGAGGGGAGCTTTGAAGACTTCATTTTCAATCAGTGTTTCAATCTGATGAAATTTATACATATCGTCTTCATTAATAAGGGTCAGGGCAATACCAGTCGTATTGGCACGGGCTGTACGTCCAATTCGATGCACATAATCTTCAGCATCGCCTGGCACATCATAGTTAATTACCAGATTAATGTCTTTAATGTCAATGCCGCGGCTAAGTACATCAGTAGCAACCAAAATACGGGTCTGTCGGGCTTTGAAGCGCATCAATACTTCTTCGCGTTCTTTTTGCTCCAGGTCAGATGAAATACCTTCAGCATTGAATTTTCTCTTTTTAAGTGCATTGACAATTAAGCCCACTTTCTTTTTTGTAGAACTAAAAACTAAAATGCTTTGGCAGTCTTCTTTCCCGGCAACCAGATCAACAATAAGCGGGGTTTTTTGATTTTCGAAAGTCAGGTAAGCAGCTTGTAAAACACCTTCAGCTGGTTTACTGATTGCTGTGCTGTATTCTTTGGGTTTATTCAAAATTTTAGAAGCCAATTGGCGAATCCTGGGAGGCATTGTTGCACTGTACATCAATGTCTGCCTTTTTACCGGAAGGTTACTGAAAATCCGAATGATGTCATCGTAAAAACCAATGTCCAGCATACGGTCAGCTTCATCTAAAACAACAAACTCAACATGGTCAAGCTTTGCAATATCATTGTCGATAAAAGAAATCAGTTTCCCGGGAGTGGCTACAATCAAATCAACCCCTTTGTTAAGTGCCTGACGCTGGGTTTCCCATTCGTTACCATCGCCACCCCCATAAAGAGCAATGGATGTTATTCCCAGGTAATAAGCAAAGCCTTGTACTTGTTGCTCTATTTGGATTGCAAGTTCACGGGTTGGTGCAATTACCAAAGCGCGGGTAGCTCCCTCGGGGTAATCGGCAATTTTATCGAGAATAGGTAAAATAAAAGCAGCCGTTTTCCCGGTACCGGTTTGGGCACAGGCAATCAAATCGTGCTTTTCTAAAATAGTAGGAATTGTTTTTTCCTGAATCTCTGTCGCTTCATCGAAGCCCATATCATAAAGGGCATCTAAAATATCGTCGTGTAAATCAAACTCGTCAAACTTCATACATCAATTCTGGATACCAGTTTTATAGAATCCGCACCAAAGTTACTAAAATAAAAACTAGTTGGAAGCATGGAGCCGGAAGCTGGAAGTTTTATCATGAAACTACGCAAAACTTACCCTTTTATTTCACCGGTGTTAGCAATTCAGGTGCAGAATCTTTTATTTATGGGTTAAAGAAACATACAACCATTAATCCATAAACCTTTCCAAAACAAAAACAGATTCCGAACCTTCACGTTGTTGCGTCCGGAATGACGATGTTTTAACTGATCAATAAATCTGGTTAAACTTTTGCCTTACGATTTCTTTCACTTCATCCATATCCATGTTTTTCCCCAGCTCGCGTTCAAGTGATGAAACACCATAGGTAAGGAAGCCACATGGATTTATGTAGTTGAAATAACGCATGTCGGTATTTACATTCAGTGCAAAACCATGCATGGTAACATAACGGCTAACCCGTACACCAATAGCACAAATCTTTCTCGATTTTGCCGGGACTTCAGCATCTAACCACACCCCGGTTGCACCTTCTTTTCGGGTTCCGGTTAATCCGTAGTGGGCAATGGTTGCAATAACAGCATCCTCCATTTTTTCAATGTATTCACGAACACCAATGTTGTAAAATTCCAGGTCAATTATTGGGTAACCAACCAATTGGCCCGGGCCGTGATAGGTGATATCGCCGCCTCGGTTTATTTTGTAATAAGTAGCTTCAATCTTCTTCAGGAAATCACCATGAATCAATAAATTCTGCTCATCGCCACTCTTACCCAATGTATAAACGTGAGGGTGCTCAACCAGCAAAAACCGATTTAAGCCAGAAGAGCCATCATTCGCTTTTTTATCTGATTGAACCTGTGCTAAAATTTCTTCCTGGTAATCCCAGCATTCTTTATAATCTTTTAACCCTACGTCTTCGTAATTAAAATTTGCCATTTCCAGTTAAATTCCAAAAAATTAAAAAATCCAAATCCCAAACTTAACGTCATGTTTTCCCAATAGTTGTCGGGATAGTTTCAGCTTCTTTATCTATTTAATGAGTATCCGTTTTTTTACCCAAACAGTTTTTTCAATCGTCATTCTTTGTCATTATATAGTTTTTTTAAGGAAGAATGACCACTATTGACGATTTAATGACCAGTAGGTATAATAAGCGAGCCTTCATAATCTTTTTTAGGCCTGTGCATGCTGCTCTGCCATATATGATGATCGGACCAGCGGGCTGCTTTCGACAAATGAAAAACCCTTTTCAAGCCCAAATGTTCGAAGCTTTTCAAATTGTTCCGGCTTAATATATTCTTTTACCGGAATGTGGGCTTTTGTTGGCGCGAGGTATTGCCCAATTGTCATCACCTTGCATCCGGCTTCAAAAAGATCGTCCATCGTTTGCAAAACTTCTTGTTCCGTTTCACCAAGCCCTAACATGATCCCTGATTTAGCGGTCAATCCTTTTTTTGCGATTATCGAAATTACCTCAAGACTTCTTCTGTATTTGGCAGCACTTCGAATTTCAGGTGTTAATCGCTCAACCGTTTCAAGGTTGTGGGAAATTACTTCAGGTTTGGCTTGGGCTACTTTCAGTATCAAATCTTCTTTTCCCTGAAAGTCAGGGATCAATACTTCCAGTTTTGTATTCGGGTTTACTCTTTTGGTTTCATTAATAGTTTCTGCCCAAATTTCTGCGCCTAAATCAGGCAGGTCATCCCTGTCAACCGATGTAATTACTGCATGCTTCAACTGCATTATTCGTATTGATTCGGCTACGCGTTTGGGTTCTTCCGGATCAGGAGGTAGTGGTTTGCCTGTAGCTACTCCGCAAAATTTGCAATTGCGGGTACAAATTTCACCCAGAATCATAAAGGTGGCAGTTCCCCTGTTCCAGCATTCACCAATGTTCGGACAGTTTCCACTCGTGCAAATCGTATGGAGTTTGTGCTTATTGACCAGGTTTTTAACTTTCGAGTAGTTTTCACCTTTGGGTAACTTCATTTTCATCCATCGTGGCAAACGTTGCCTGCCGTTCAGTTCGTCTTTCATTAAGAAAAATTTTCACAAAAATAGCCTTTTCATTTTGATTTGAATGGGGTGTTTGGTTGAAAGTAAAAATAAAATATACAAACAGGGCGTAAACGATAAGGGATTATTCTCTTTCACTTAATTTGTTTCTTTGACTTTTTTTCCCAATTACAAATATTGCAACTAGTCCTACCATGTCTATACCGAATAATGTTATACCTGCAATCTCGTATCCTCGTTCAATAAGATACACTCCCAAACCTAAAATGATTAATGCAATTAAAAATCCAAATAACTGACCAAGAAGACTCTGAAAGGTTTGTCTTCCAACTACTTTTTTTTCAAGGCTAATTCGATGAGATGACTGATTTTCAAAAGCTTTCATAATCCTTTCAGCTCCATTTGGAATTATTTCGTTATACTCTCTAAGTAACTGTTGGGGAATTGTTTTTTAGAATTATTATAGCGTATTTTTTGGTTAGGCCAGGCGAATTTGACGCGAATAGCACCGCTATTTAAGGAAAATT
>JANQII010000234.1 GCA_028282195.1 Prolixibacteraceae bacterium | reverse complement strand
TCATAAAGTTTCGTTGAAAAACTCATCGGATGACTCTATTGATATCGAGCATTTTAGTCATCCGATGAGTGACACGTTAATTCAAAAACCCACTACTAGCTTTTAGCAGAAGACATCTTTTTTGCCTTCATTCACCCTGTTAACCAATTTCCGGGCTCGTTCCTTTGGCAATCCGTTCATTTGGTGAATGGTGTCTTCAATAAGCTGAATTCCAATTTTTCGTGTTTCAGAAGAAGCATAATGATTCAGGTACTCCATAAAACTTGAAAGTGCATTTGGGCCACAGTGGGCTTTAATAGCACCAGGCTTTGCCAAATCCATAAAGTCCTGGCCAGTACGCCCAAGGCGATAACAACCCGTGCAGAATGAAGGAACATATCCCATACCGGCGACATCACGGATTACTTCATCCAGCGGACGATGATCTCCTAAACTAAACTGACTTGAAACATCCGCATCAATCTCATCATCATATCCTCCCGGGTTAGTTCGGCTTCCGGCAGAGATTTGTGAAACGCCCAGGGCAAAGGTATCTCTTCTCATTTGGGCAGTTTCACGGGTTGACATGATGATGCCTGTGTATGGAACAGCCAAACGAAGAATGGCTACAATCTTTCGAAATTCCAAATCGGCTACAGCAAAAGGTGGGTGGGAAGCAATGTCAGAACCTGTTGCCGGTTCAAGCCTTGGTACACTAATCGTGTGAGGCCCGACACCAAATACTTTCTCTAATTCGAAGATATGCTGCATCATGGCCAGCATCTCAAAACGATAATCAAATAAGCCAAAAAGCACCCCGATACCTACATCATCAATGCCTGCTTCCATAGCGCGATGAAGTGCCATTGCCCGCCAGTTATAATCTCTTTTTTTCCCTTCCAAATGAACTTTTGAATAGGTTTCGTGGTGGTATGTTTCCTGGAAAATCTGGTAGGTTCCAATTTTTGCATCCTTTAACAGTTTGAATTCATCAATATCAAGCGGAGCTACATTAACATTGATCCTTCTGATATCCCCTTTTTCAGTTTTGGTATCATAAATTGTTTTAATTGAATCCAAAACATATTGAAATCCCTGACGTGGATAAGCTTCTCCACCAACTAAAAGCACCCGTTTGTGTCCTTGTTCAATAAGAGCTTCAGTTTCTATTGAAATCTCTTTCTGAGTAAGTACACGGCGAATAATATCTTTATTTTTTGCCCTGAAAGCACAGTAAGTACATTCGTTGGCACAAAGATTTGAAATATATAACGGCGCAAAGATCACCAATCGTTTACCATAGATGGTATCTTTAATGTGATTAGCTGTTTCAAATAACTCATGCAGTTGCAATGGATCGGTTATTCCTGTCAGTACAGCTACTTCCTGAAGGCTAAGGCCTTTCATTTCCCGGGCTTTATCAAGAACTTCCCTTACCTGAAGAGTTTCAGGTTTACTGTACTTACTTAAGATATTACTAATCTCTTGTTCGTTGATGAAATTGGCAGTGGTCGTTTCCATGTTTTTATTTTTTTGATAGTCCTGACTTCACTTGTACTCCCCGTATTGAACCCAATCGTCCGGTTAGTTGTCCTAGCTCATCGGTTGAGCTGTCAACTACCAGTGTAATGATGGTTGTATTTTCTTTTATATTGGGGATGCCTGTTCTGGCAAGAATAATATCGGAGTGTTTAGACAGAAGCTCGTTAACTTTCTGTGAAGATTGTTCCCGGTCTTCAATAATAATTCCCACAAAACCCAATCGTTTCTCAATAGTCATGATCTTTGGTTCTTGCGGGAAATCAATAACAGATTAATGAAATACCTAAAATATAATCATTAATAATTCACTATCCCGATAACTATCGGGAAGAAATTTTCTTTCTCCCTTGAAGTCAGTCTGTAGACCTTCCCGCAGGTTTCCTGCAAAGATACAATAGTTAAGGGTTTTTAAAACATGATGATTGTTATTAAAAGAAACAATATTTATTACTTTACATACCTCTCAGAATTGTCAGAGTCTAGCAGCTTTGCCTGAACAATATTGGAATCTTTAGGGGTATATATTTGTCTTACTTTTCCATTTTGAGAATGATTTTTATATGTTTCCCATTCAGGATAATAGTCGTCATCTGCTTGGTTTCCCCAACAATGCCATCCTGATCTATTTCCTCTGGCAAACATTTCTAAAAACGGCCCCCAACTACAAGATTCTATTAATTCATATTGTTCATCTGGCTTTCGACTGTGTTCTCTTTTCTTTTGAACAATTATATTCTCTTGAGTTCTGCCTGGCTGCAATGTACGAGCATTTTTCCCTTTAACACCGAAAAGTATTATTTCGGTAACATTTCTGAAATAAAAACCGACTCCTCTTCTATCTGGCCCACCATCCTTTCTTACTTTATACCAAATAAGGTTTGTTTTATAATTAAACCCCCAGCTTTTCATAACTTCAAGCCCTTCAGCTAAAAGAGCATTTGGAACCCATAAATATAAATGTGCAGTATCACTTAAGATTGTTTGAACAGGAATACCTTTTATTTCTTCAAGACTTAGTGTTGGGTATCTTGATAGACGTTTATGTTCGGGAGCCATTTTCCCGGTTCTATTTTGAAATTGCCAAGGAGGGTCAGCCAAAATTGTTGAAAACTTTCTTCCATTAGTATATTTTAAAAAGTCTTTTGAAACAGTCATTCTTCTTGTTTTAATAATTTTTGAGTTATTCCAAATACAAGAACAGGACAGCCACCATTTCTACCTGCCTGTAAACGTGGAATTAACTTGCTCATTTGTGTCGTGCTAGCACCGTATTTAGTATTTATGCCTAATTCTTTGAAAAGAATATCCAGATCATTGCTCCTTGTAACCAATATGCCAATACTAATTGCATCATATTCAAAGAATGCCCTAAAAGCATAAAGGTCCCTGTCAAAAGTTTGATCCTTGCTATTCCACTCTAAATCAAAAGCAACTCTACCTTTTAAATAATCAACTTTGTGTGAACCATGGTTGACTGAATTTTTAAGTTCTTTTTCTTTTTTGCTTTTAACTTCATAGACATGGAGTTCTGCTTTGAGATTTTTTTCATTCCATCCAAGAGGTCTTAAGATATTAGAAAAGAGTTTAGGGATATTACTTTCGTTTTTTCCACCAATTGTAATATCATCAATGGTGAAACGAAAGGTTCTTAACGCTTCACAAATTTCTGCAAACTCATTTGGGAATTCTTTTGCTAAAATTGCAGCAGCATGTTTAAAATCATGAACTTCGTATAATTCAATAATATCATCTGGTAAATATTGTTCCCAACTCATGCTAAACTATTTTTTACGAATTAAACAAATTTACCATTTAATAGAATATCCCAAGTATATTTTTATTAACAACAAACCCGAATAAACTAAATTTGCGCTTGTCAAGTAATTCAGTTTTGAAAGCCTTAAAAAAATTCAAATCAAGGCTGATAATTTTTTAAATCTTCAACAGATTGCCGGATTAATTTTTCGAGAACTCTGATATCAATATCAGCCAATTTGTTAAAATAAAGGCAGGATTTACCGGTTTTGTGTTTTCCTAATTTGGCAAACAAATCATTTAATTTCTTTTCGTTTTCGCATGACATTAAGTAAATCGAAAAGTTTTGCTTTCGGGGAGAAAAGCCGGTCAAAAACCAATCGCCTTCACGGCCGCTTGCATATTTGTAATGATAATTCCCGAACCCAATGATGGAGTTGCCCCACATAATTGGTTCTTCTCCGGTGACTTTTTTCATCAATTCAAGAATTTTATAACTGTCAGCTCTTTTTTGTTCGTTTTCAACTTTTGAAAGAAAGTCATTAATATTAGCACTATTGGGTTTTGTTTTAAGTTCTGCCATAACTGTCAGTTTTGTTTAAGAACAAAGCTAATAGCACATTGGTTTTTTCTTTTGAAAAATCAGAAAAATTTTGAAATAGAAACTCTCAGAAAGCTATCTTGTTTAAAATTCGATAAAATCAATTCAGACTGGTCAATTTCCTTCAGAATCCTTGCTTCTACCTGTGCTGTCCAGCTATTTCCAAACCTTCTGGAACCTTCAAGACTGAATACTTTGCTGTTTGAATCCAGATCAACAATTCCTCCAAACAAAATGGAGGTATCCTGAGTATCATTAAAAGCGATTCGGCTTCCTATGAAAAGATCGTTCTGAAGTGATGAAAGTGCGAGTTCGTCTCTTTCATCATAATTATATTCTGTGAGCAATCCAATATCCAGACCATTACCATCTATGTTACTGAAAGTATATTCGAGTCCCGCAGCCATTGCAAAGAAATTAAGGGCATCGCTGGTTCGGTAAATTGATTCCAACTTCCACAAAAAAGCATCGTGTGTAATCTGAAAATCAAGACCGGTCTGGTTGATAACTGGATAAAAGGCATTAATCGTTCCATCAGAATTGAAGGAAAAAACTGGTTCGCGCCCATTGCCATAAAAATGTGAAAACCCAACATCAAAAATTCCAAAATAGTGTTTCCATCTTACAGCAAAGTCTTGATGCCATTGTTTAGCGCCGGATTCGTAGCCGATAAAATCTTTATCAATTAGTATTGGAAAACGTAATCTTGCCTTTTCTCCGCCAAATGTGCGCTTTCGATGATAGGGCAGGTAAAAAAAATCGAATGTACCTATATTTTGCACAATCCATGAAAATTGCACCATGGGTTGCCCCAATTTTTCTTCACCATCAAACGATTCAACCTGGTCAGTTTGATTGATGATGTCAACCAGATGATTGCTTTCAGTAACACCCCAAAACACTTTTTTTGCTCCGATGCTTAGCTCCCAGTTGTTATTTGCTTTTAGATAGTAAAACTCACGAATGTCAAAATGGGTACGGGCATCATCTTTGTCAACACGAAAAAACCCTCTAACGTTAAAGCTTTCATTTCCGTTGTTCCAGTCTACATAATACTCTGGCTGGATTGCAAAAGAAGGGAAATGGTCATGCTGGCCGTCGAATGCAGCATCGTTGTAAAAATACCGATATTCTCCTTTGAGCTCAAGCTCAAAATCATGATGTACCAGCTTGTTTTGAGCTTGTGAGTTTAAACCACAGCAAAAGAACAGGGAAACCAGTACAAAACTTAAAGCTTTATTCATCATTTGTATTTGTATTAGGCAGACCTTCATTCATTTTTTAAGAAGGCCTGCCTGTATTTATTTAATTTTATTTACCTGCGCGTTGAAGTGCAACCTGGGAAAAATCATCATCTGTAAGGTTCGCTTCAAAATTGTAATTGTTGAAGTTCAAAATTGTTTCTTTATTGGTTTGATGGTTCACCATTCTCATTGTAGATGCACGCCAGAATTTTTCTTTGTATAGTTTGTAATCACTATAAGTAAGAGTTTTTAGTAATGCATTTTTGCGGTCGTAAAACTCAATTTGTTCAATTCGGTAACCCAAGTTCTTATTGTAGGAAACAATGCGTCGTGTGTATCCTGATTTTGGATCTACAGGATCTTGTTCAACAAGTAGAAGATCACCATTTTCTTCCAGAAATCTGTATGTGTATTTTTCTATCTCGGGCGAAGACAAATCCTCGTAAGCAAACTCGCTGCCAACAAAAGGTCCCGATTTGTTATTGGATGAAATTCTTTTAACTCGTTTTATTGATGGCAAATACAACCATTGGTCGTCAGCACCTACTTTATGAGTATAAGTAAGAGTAGAAGTTCCTTTAACATCACGAGGACTGTTAAAAATGATCAGAGATTTATCTCCATCTTCAATTAATTCAAGGGTTTTTGTAAACAATGAACGTTCACTCACTTGTCCGTTCTTGTTCTTTAGAGTCATTTTTAGTTCAACCGTTGAACTTCCGAACCCGAGATCGGCTTCTTCAGCTTTTTGGGCAATTTCCAATCCTCGTTCACTTGCATTTTGTGCAACAAGCGCTGAAGCGAACATTACAGTAAATAACAGAATAATTAGTGTTTTCATTTTTAAATATTTTTATTTTTTTCTACTAACTGAAAATCAGCTTGTAACTTTGGCTCAAGAGCTTTGTCGTGTTTCTTGTTTAGCAGTATTAACAGGGAAGGCAATAATATAAAGTCAATAACCAGGGCTGCCACGATAATGATGGTTGTTACCCTGGCCATATAACTGTTTAAAGCGAATGTAGATGTTGAAAGAACTACAAAACCAGCAAGAAGCACAAATGTTGTGGTAACCAATGCTTTTCCTACAGTTTGAAATGCATAAACTACAGCTTGCCTGGAGTTATAGTTTAGTTCACGACGAGCTCTTAAAAATTTGCTCATGAAATGTACCGTGTCATCAACAATGATTCCCAGAGTCATTCCAAATACGACAACCATTCCTGTGTTAATCAATCCTTTGTATAAAGCCCATATTCCAAACCCTACAAGTACCGGAGTAACATTGGGAACGATGCTTAATAATCCGAATTTTAGGCTTCTGAAAGCTATTAGAAGTACCAATGATATTAGTACCAGTGCAATAATAGTTCCTTTTACCATGCTTCTGGCCTGACGAAATCCGAGCTTTGAAAACATTAAAGTTGGACTAACACCAATTGCATGCATTTCTACAGGGGTATTTTCTTTTAGCCAGTCTTCACCTCTCTTTGAAAACTGAATCATTTCGGCACTGGTAATATTTTTAATGGTTACGGTAACCCTTGTTTCAGATTTATCTACATTGATCTGGTTGTTCAAGTCAAGCCCAAAGGGAAGTGATAATTCGTAGAGCAACAAATATTGGGCAGCTTCCTCCCGATTGTCAGGCACCCGATAATAAGCCGGGAGATCACCGTGCATTGAACGGTTTATCCTTCGGGCAATTTCACTATATACGTTCACATGAACTACTTCGGGTTGCTGGTTCAACCAATCTTCAAAATCATTCAGTTTTTTGAGATAAACCGGATTGTTGATTCCGCCGCTCTCACCACTGCTAACTGAGTATTCGATGTTATAAATTCCAGTCAGGTTTTCACTAATGTAATCGGTATCAGTCCTAAATTGAACAGATTGATCAAAGTAATTTACAAACTCGTCATTGAAACGGTTTTTAGTTGCCAGAAAAGTCATTAAACCAATTCCGGCAATTGATACTATTGTAAGTGTAACAGGGCGTTGTGTAACAAAATTCCCTAGAGATGTGTACCAACTATTTTCTTCATCTTTTTTATCTTCTCGTATTTTCACTTTAACAGGCATTATTGCTATTAGCGCAGGAAGTGTGGTTGTTGAAAAAAGAAATGCCATGCTCATTCCAAAAGCTGTAATGTTTCCAAGATCCCAGAAAGGGGGAACCTCTGAGAGATTCATTGTCAGGAAACCAATTACTGTGGTTAAACTTGTTATAAAAACCGGCATAAAGTTTAAGCGCATTGATTCAACGAGTGCTTCTTTTTTATTCATTTTCCCAGTACGCATTTTTTGTAGAAAGGTGATCAGTATATGAATACTGTCGGCTACGGCCAGGGTCATAATCATAGTTGGAAAAACTGCTGATGGTGGAGTAAGTTTTATACTTAGCAGTCCAACAAAACCTACTGCACTAACAATTGAAAAGATTACAACAACTAGGGTTGAAATCGTAGCAAAGATATTTCGTGTAAGAATAAGAGTAGTTATAACCACAACAATAAACATGATCATGGTGAGCATCATATCTCTCATAGATGATTCAAAGAAAGCCGTATTTAATGGGATTAACCCGGACGAATGGACTTTGAAGTTTGGGTTTTTCTCCAAAAAACTGGCTACCATTTCTCTTACCGAAACCATAACCTCGGGGATTTCTTTGGCACTGTCTTCACCGGGAAGCTTTACCGTGATATTAATGGCTGTTACGCTTCCGTTTTCACTAATCAGTCGATTAACTAAAAGAGGTTCTTTTAAAGCAATCTCTCTAATCTGTGCAATTTCAGCTTCAGATTTTGTTTCAGAACCGTAAGAAAGGTCATCAACGTAAAGATCATCACCTTGTGCACTGGTATGCTGAAAATTAGTAATGGCATCAACCCTTGAAGAATAGGGTGTATGCCAGGATTCAGCTGTTAGTTCTTCGATAGCTTTGAGGTTTTCTTTTGTGAAAATGTCCCCATTATCAGGTGTAAGTACCAAAATCACATTGTCATCTTTAGTGTATTTTTCCTGTAAAGCATCAAATGCTTCCAGTTCCGGATTCGACTCAGAGAAGAAAACATGGTAATCGCCATCAAATTCCATTTTGCCCTGCGATGCAAGACCAAATGCAACAACAGCTGTAACAAACATAACAGGCCATTTGAACTTGATAATAAATTCAGCCCATTTTTTGGTGAACGTATTAACTACGTCACCTGCTTTTTTTAATGCATTCATAAACTAACGTTTTAGGTTGACCTGCCCGTTAGCTTGATTTTTTTTGTGTGAAAGGTGATTGTTACGTGGGTAGTTGAAATAGTTGACTGGTCGTATATAAAATAAATATAATAATTAATTAAACAATATATTCTTTACAACATTTATGCAATTATCAAGAGGATATGAACTTTGCATTTCTCTCATGGTAACCATAGCTCCCCGACATGCATCTTCAATAAATTCAATCATATCGGGAATATTCATAGAGGGATTAATCTCTCCCAGTTCTTGTGCCTCTTTGGCAACTTTTACAATCTCTTTTTTTATTGATGTGCTTTTTTCATAAATCACATTTCTGATTTTTTCATTGTGATCAGACATCTCTGTGCTTACATTCGAAGCCAAACAACCCATTTTGCATTTTAAGCCTTCTTTCAAAGTCGTAATGCGAAATTCATAAAAGTCGATCAATCTTTGTTTCGGTGATGCATTTGTATTTTTAAAAATTTTGAACGCTGGTTTTACCTGAATGGAAAAATATCGTTCCAATGCTTTTAGCGCAAAATCTTCTTTGCTGTCAAAATAAAAGTAAAATGAACCTTTGGGAATATTGGCTGATTTTACAATATCATTCACACTGGTAGCATGATAGCCTTTAGCCCAAAGGATTTTCATCCCTTCATCCAAAATAAAATCGGCCTTAATATCGTGTTTTGTAGTTGTTCCCATGGTTGCTACTAACATAAATGCATTTCAAATATACGACCGGTCGTCTAATAGTGCAACATTTTTTTGTTAATAGAACTTAATGATTGGATTGTTTTCCTTTAAGTATTTGATTTATAGTTTGTTTCTTGTTGAAGTTTTTTTGACAAGGAAATCGCAGAGTCCGGGCAAAGGTTTTTATATTCTTCACTGTTTAATATCTTTTCGGGGCAAGACGATCTTAGTTTATTCGCATATCCCTTCTTCCTGAAAAAATCTTCGGCTGTTGTGGTCAAAAGAAACAGCTCCCTAATCTTTAACTCCCTTGCTTTTTCTTCAAGAAGATCTACCATTTTACTTCCTATGCCATTCTTTTGAAGTTTGGGACTAACGGTTACTGATCGAACAATAGCATATGGATGATAAATTTCTAATGCACCAACAGCAACCATTTTCTGAGATTCTTTGATGCCAAAAAAGTTAACCGGTGAACTGTAAATATCATTCACCGGCGACTCTGCTTCTTTTAGAAATTTTTCAATTTCTTTTAAATCATTTTTATTGAATTTTTCAATTTTCATCCAATTGTGGTTTTTCTGCCTGAATATATGCAGAGAATACCTGGTCTGCTAATTTTATCCCTTTTTCCCAGGACTTTATGATATCATCACTACCATCTTTTTTTGTAATTCTGATATTTGTAAAACCAACCAGCTCAAGTATTTCTTTCAATTCTTTGACAGGTGTTGCACCAGAAATACATTCTGTATAAAGCTTGGTATTATTTTTAATTTCATCCGAGAGTTCATGATAAGATACTACATCTGAAATTGCTAATCGGCCTTTTGGTTTTAAAACACGAAAAGCTTCACTGTAAACTTTGTTATTTTCAGGTGAAAGGTTGATGACGCAGTTTGAGATTATCACATCGGCAATATCGTTTTCAACCGGTAAATGTTCGATTTCACCCAATCGAAATTCTACTTGTTCATAATTACCTGTTTCTGCGTTTTCTCTTGCTTTTTGTATCATTGCCGCACTCATATCAACGCCAATAACCTTCCCTGTTTTGCCAACCTGATGAGCTGCTAAAAATGCATCAAAACCTCCACCACAACCCAGATCAACGACTAGCTCGCCCTCTTTTAATTCTGCAATTGCCCTGGGGTTTCCACATCCGAGTGCCATATTTGAGTTTTCGGGGGCAAGCTTTAGTTCTTCTTCAGAATATCCTATTCGAAGTGTTTGTAAATCGATAGGTTCATTATCCCTGCAACAGGACGAATTGCAGCCAGGATCTTTAGCTATTTGTGTGTACTTGTCTAAAACTGCTTTTCTAATTTCATTTGATTCTTTCATTGTTCATTTGTTTTTTTAAATATTCAAAGAATAGACGGGCAGTTGTTAAAATGGACACACTTTAGTTGCAATTTTTTGGGCAGTTTTCCGGGTTTTTGTGGTAATCAATGAGATTGCCATAAGCGTCAACATTGAATGTGCAGCAATCTGTAAGTTTTTTTTTCAGGGCTTTACGCCCACGTTGTACCCGGGCTTTTGCATTCGTATAACTTATGTTTTGATGTTTGGCAATCTCATCAATAGATTTTCCTTCCAGTTCGTAAAGTTGAATAGCAACTTTGTAATTTTCCGGGAGTACATCAATATACAGTTTAATCCATCCTTCAGCCTGCTTCATTGCACTCAGTTTTGTTTCTTCATCATTTTGAAGATTTTCAATAATGAAGTTTTCTTTTTGAATTTTTCTGAAGTGATCTGAAATAGCATTCCGGCTTATGGTATACAACCAGCTTTTCAATTTTTCACTGTCTTTCAGCTTATCAATCTTTTCGAGTGTCTTAACAAAAACATCCTGTAAAATATCTTCAGAAGTCGATTGATCTTTAACCTTTGAAAAGATAAAGGCATAAAGCTGATCGTGATAGTCTTTCCATATTTTATTTACGAGTTTTTCCATCATTATAAAATTACCATTTTATAAAAGACGAAAAAAGTATGTTTTGGACACAGTCTTTTTTATTCGAAAACCTGATTAATATATATGATTTCATTTTAAATGAATTTTTATCTTCGTAATGTGAAATCATTCAATGACATACTGCAACAAGAGACGTTTACTAAAAACGATTTGATTCGTTTGTTAAAGGCTGAAGGTGAAGACAGGCAGTCACTATTTAAAGCTGCCGAACAAAGAAAGGCTGAAGTAGTGGGCAATAAAGTTTACTATCGTGGGTTGGTTGAGTTTTCAAATATCTGTTCAAAAGATTGTCTTTACTGTGGAATTAGAAAAAGTAACAAAAATGTATTTCGTTACGAGGCAGAAGATAAGGAGATACTGGATGCATGCGGATTTGCATGGAGAAATCGTTTTGGTTCAGTGGTTTTACAGTCGGGCGAAATTTCTTCTCCTGCTTTTGTTGATCGGGTAGATCGTTTACTGAAAGGCATTAAGGAATTGTCTCGCGGTGAATTGGGAATTACCTTGTCTTGTGGTGAGCAGTCTCGTGAAACCTATATGCGCTGGCGCGAAAGTGGTGCTCATCGTTTTTTGTTGCGCATTGAAAGTTCGAATCATGATTTGTACAAAAAGATTCATCCGAATAACGATCATCACAGTTTTGAAAAACGACTTGAAGCTTTGCAATTGCTAAAAGAATGTGATTATCAGGTTGGTACAGGAGTGATGATTGGATTGCCTTTTCAAACGATGGAAAATTTAGCGGAGGATCTTCTGTTCTTTAAAAAAGTTGATGTGGATATGGTAGGCATGGGACCATTTATTGAGCATGAAGATACACCCTTGTATGAACATCGGAATGGCTTGATGAGTAAACAGGATCGCTTTGATTTAGCTTTGAGAATGGTTGCCACGCTTCGTCTATTGGCTCCTGATATTAATATTGCTGCCGCTACAGCACTTCAGGCTATTGATCCAGCCGGACGTGAAAAAGCTTTAAAGATCGGTGCAAATGTGATTATGCCCAATCTTACACCCTGTGAATATCGTAAGGAGTACCAGCTTTATGAAGACAAACCTTGCCTTGATGAGGATGCTGAGCTTTGCCGAAATTGTTTGGAAGCCCGTATTGAAATGGCAGGAAGCGAGATTGCTTATGGTGAATGGGGAGATTCCCCCCACTATTTCAAACGCAAAAAAGCTACGGAGAGTTAATTAACTTTTCTTAGTGTCAAATCGTTTATCCCGATTAATCGGGGCTATGCGCAGATTTTTTGCCTTGTCAAAACCTAAATAACTTCAACTTAACCGTCATATCAGACATGACACAACATTAGTAACTGTTAGGAATTTATCCCTGCCTACCGTCAGGCAGGCTTTTATTTTATTACGCGTTTTACCTGCCAGCCGGCAGGCTGGTTTCGGTTATACCGCGTTGAATTTTTCTTATTACGGACCACCGGGACGCCCAAATTTGCCTTCCCGCTTAAACCGGGACAAGTCGCCTAACCAAACCTGTCTGGCCGAACAGACAGGAAATACGCAATAAGAATTCTAAAAAACAATTGATAGCTGTTATGTTCCAATAATTGTACTAATTTTCAATGGCACCGTAAATAACAGTAGTAAGCCGATCATAGAAGTGAGCATGCTGAAAGGGTAGGATTTGTGTCATTCCAACAAATATTAGGTCTTCTTCCGGATCAATAAAATATTTCGTGCTGAAATATCCACCCCATTCGTAAGTTCCAGGTGATTTTGGGGATAATCCTCTGGCTTCTTCTGTGAGTAATTGAAACCCAAGATTAAATGTAACTCCCGGAGTCTGACTAAATCCCGTTCCTCTATTATTTTGATCAATCAATTGGTCTGCAGTCATCATTTCAATGGTTTTCCTTCCCAAAAGTTGAAATCCATTAAGCTCACCATCATTAACTAGCGCCTGAATAAATTTGGCATAATCCATTGCGGTAGAAGATAATCCGCCACCACCAGCATAATGCCCAATATCTTTGCTTTTGGGGTAGTTTAAGATTCTTACTACCCGATCTTCTGTAGACATGGTTACACCCTTATCGCTTTGGGAATATAGCGGAACCAGTCGGTGGTGTTTTTCAGGAGGGAGATAAAAATAAGTGTCTTTCATGCCAAGAGGTTGAAAAATATGGTCATGAAAATATTCTGCAAGATTTTTACCCGAAACCACTTCAACTACTCTTCCGAGTACATCAACATTTAAACCATATAAATACTTTTCGCCGGGTTGAAAAACCAAAGGTACTTTTGCTAAGTTATTGATGAATTCTTCTGTATTCCATTGATCATGAGATAATCCTACTCCCAACATATTGTTTTTAGCATATACTGCATTTATTTTTCCCTTCAGGAAATCTCCATAAGCTATTCCCGAAGTATGAGTCAGTAAGTGTCTGATCGTAATTGCCCGTTTTACAGGAACTGTGGTATAGCTCGAATCTTTTTCATTAAAAGTATTAAGAACTTCAGTTTGTTTAAATGCAGGAATATAATTAGAAACAGGTTCGTCAAGCCTTAACAAACCACGTTCGAATAATTGCATGATTGCTACTGAAGTAACAGCTTTTGTCATTGAGGCAATCCTGAAAATATCATCTTTTTGATACAGGTTATCCTTTTTTGTTGATCTGTACCCGAAGTTTTTATAATATGCTATTTTGCCTTTTCTGGCAACAAGAAATACACCTCCAGGCAGCCGGTTCTTTTCCATGAATTTCATTATTAAAGTATCGGCAAGTGCTAATCTTTCAGGGGAAAACCCTGCTTTTTCAGGAGTAGATTGAACCAAAGTATTTGAATTCTCCTCCATGCAATCGCAGGAGAAAAGAACAAGTGTAATGAGGATTATTAGTAAAGTTTTCATGAGTAAGGATTTGGTTTTCTGCTAATTTATTGTTTTACAAAATAAGTTGATTGATTGTTTGCAATCATTAACAAAAAAACCGACTGCAAATTCAGCCGGCTTTTTCTTTATAGTTTGTTTGTTTAGAAACGGTCTCTTGTTATATATTTCGTATGGAGTAAGTGATGTGATTTTTCTCCAAGAGGCTCACCCAGAAAATCTTCATATATTTTAAGAACTTCAGGGTTCTCATGAGATTTTCGGAGGGGCATTCCTGCATCCTCAGCGTAGATAGCTTCGGCACGTTTTTTCCTGATTTCAGGATTGGTCGGAATTGGTTGTCCTCCACCGCCAAGGCATCCGCCAGGACAGGCCATAAACTCTATGAAGTGATAATTACTTTCTCCAGACTTGATTGCATCCATAACGACCTTTGCATTGACAAGACCATGGGCTATTGCACACTTCAATTCAACACCATCAAGGAAAGCCCATTCTTTTACCGGGTTTTCAATTTTTATCGATGCTTCACGAACACCATCCATTCCTCGAACCGGAGTAATATCCAAATTTTTAAAAGGAACTTCTCTTCCTGTTACGATTTCGTAGGCAGTACGAAGAGCAGCCTCCATAACACCACCAGTAGCGCCGAAAATTACACCTGCACCCGTAGAGTCGCCCATTAGGCGGTCATACTCAGTTTGAGGTAATTTGTTGAAATCAATTCCTGCTTGTTTTACCATGATTGCCAATTCGCGGGTAGTTAAAACATAGTCAACATCGCGGTAGCCACTATCGTGCATTTCAGGGCGGCTTGCTTCAAACTTTTTAGCTGTACAAGGCATAACTGATACCGAAACAATGTTATCCGGTTCAATCTTTCGTGCCTTTGCATAATATGTTTTTACAAGTGCACCGAACATCTGTTGCGGGGACTTACAGGTTGAAAGATTACCCAGATATTCAGGGTACATGTGTTCAATGTACTTAATCCATCCCGGAGAACAGGACGTAGCCATGGGTAACTGAACGGCTTGATCCTTTTCAACGAGAGCTTTCTTTAGTCGGGTCAATAGCTCAGTACCTTCTTCCATAATGGTCAGGTCGGCAGTGAAGTCTGTATCCAGAACGGAATCAAATCCAAGGCGTTTCAATGCAGCAACCATTTGTCCGGTTACCCTGGATCCAACAGGAAGACCTAATTCTTCACCCAATCCAACACGAACTGCAGGTGCAGTTTGTACAACCACATGTTTGTTTGGGTCAGAAATTGCATCCCACACTTCTTCAATGTAGTTTTTCTCAACCAAAGCACCAGTTGGGCAGTGGTTAACGCATTGTCCGCAGTTGGTACAAACTACATCATTCATTGTTTTTTCAAAGAAGGTGGCAATTTTCATTTCATCACCTTTATGAGCAACCGTAAGCGCATTCACACCCTGAAGCTCTGCACATGTGCGTACGCAACGCTGGCAACGGATACATTTGCTGTCATCCTTCACAATTGAAGGAGAGAACATGTCGATTGTATAATTTTTCAAAGGAGCTAGTCGAATAAAGTCCTGGGTCATGATTTTGTACTCAGAAGCCAATTCCTGAAGCTCGCAGTTTCCGTTTTTATAACACTTGGTACAATCTGATTCGTGTTCTGAAAGTAATAACTCGATGATGTGTTTTCTTGAGTTGCGAACTTTCAGGCTGTTGGTCATAATCTCCATTCCTTCCTCACAAGGAGTTGCACAAGCAGCAGCCAAACGCTTTTGCCCCACTACTTCAACAACACAAACACGGCAGTTACCTGCAACGCATAAGTCCTTATGATAGCAGAGTGTTGGAACAATTACACCCATTTGATCAGCAGCATCAAGAATGGTTTTGCCTTCTGCAATTTCAGCAGCTAAACCGTTTATTGAGATATTTATCTTTTTAGCCATAATTTTTAGTTTTGAATTAGTAGATCATTTCTTCCCTGAAGTTTTCAACGATAGATGAAAACGAATTACCTACAGATTGTCCAAGTCCACATTTGGCAGTCATCTGCATGGTTTCAGAAAGTTTAAGCAACTTATCAAGGTATAACGCGGTTTTTTCACCACGTTTAACAGCTTTAATACCTTTTAGTAATTGCTGGCATCCAACACGGCACGGGCTACACTGCCCACAACTTTCTTCATTGAAGAAATCAAGATAATTATCCAATACATTGAACATGGAGCGTGAGCTATTGAAAAGCATCATCGACCCTCCGGTAGGTAAAGAAATTCCGGTTAATTTTCCCTGGAAACCAATGGTAGTTTCTTCAAAGCGTTTGCGGGGAACCAGAAAACCGGAAGCTCCGCCAACCTGAACAGCTTTGGTATCACCATCTCCAAATTCAGAAACAAAGTCCTGAAGGCTCATTCCAAGTTCCAGTTCATAAATACCTGGTTTTGGCGTATCTCCCGAAACAGAGAAAAGTTTTGAACCACGGGAATATTGTACTCCCAGGTCATAAAACTTCTTCGACCCGTATTTAAAAATTGTATAGGTATGCGCTAATGTTTCTACATTATTTATAACAGTTGGTTCGTTCATATATCCAATAGAAGTTGGGAATGGAGGTTTGTTCCGGGGTTCTCCACGTTTACCTTCCATAGATTCGAATAACGCGGTTTCTTCACCACAGATATATGCACCACTTCCCATGAAAATATCAATTGTGAACTTGAACCCAATTTCTTTACAGTAATATTCAAATTCTTTAATTGCTTTTTCAAGGTCGGGAACCAAAAATTTATATTCGCCACGCAAATAAATATACCCTTTGCCTGAGCCAATAACATGGCCACAAACAGCCATCGCTGTTAATACTTTATAAGGAACTTTCGTAAGTATTTCCCTGTCCTTAAAAGTACCTGGTTCACCTTCATCGGCATTGCATATAACGTATTTGGTTTTTGATTTTTCTTCAGATGAAAGTTTCCATTTTAATCCGGTAGGGAATCCAGCTCCACCCCGGCCTTTAAGTTCAGAACTCATCAGTTCATTGATTAATTCTCTAGGTTCGCTTTCAAGGGTTTTTGATAAAACCTTTTCCCAGTCATTTTCATTTTTAAAAATGAAATCTGCTCGTTTGAGTTGATATGTTGCGGCAACCATAATAATCTGTTTTTATTTTTTCATATATGAACTGAGTATTTCTCTTATCGATTCAGGGGTTAGCTCTGTATGCACATCGTCGTTCACAAGCATAGCAGGAGCTTTGTGGCACCATCCCAAACAGTTGGTCTCAAGCAGTGAGAACTTTCCATCGGGAGTGGTTTCGCCAATTCCGATTTTTAACATGTCCTGAATAGCGAGTAATACCTGGTTTTTGCCTTTCATGGCGCAGGTAATGGTTTTGCAAATACGGATAACGTATTGGCCCATTTTTTTGTGTTCCAGGAAGGAATAGAACGTAGCCGTCCCAAACACTTCTGCTGCCGGTAAGTCCAACTCACGGGCAATTTCAACCATGGAATACTCGGTTAAATACTTTTCTTTTTCAACTACACCCTGTAGAATAGGGAGCAGGTTTTCCCTGCTTCTTCCGTGCTCATCAGCCAGGGTCTTAATCAGATCCTTAACGGGATTCATAAACAAGAATTAATTGTAATGTTTTTAATGAGAGAAATTAGATAACTGTAATGATCAAAGCAGCGCCTTTTTTACAGGCAGGGTCTCTTCATATTATATAAATACCCTCACTCAGAGGGTGGGCAGTTGATTCCCCATAAAAATAGATAAGAGAGATTTGATAAACTACTGTAATTTATCAGATAAGCCGAAAATGGGCGTGTTCTTCAACACAATTAAGCAATTGTTAATCAGACTAATTTTAAATAGTGACGAATTATTGAACATGAAAAAACGTGAATTCCATTTGAGACTATTATTTTTGTCACAAATTCTACATGATGGCAATTGAAATTGAAAGAAAATTTCTGGTTAATCAAAATCTTCTACCAGGAAGCACCAAGAGCTTTGCTCTGGAGCAGGCTTATTTAAATGATGATCCAGCCCGTTTAGTGCGTATCCGAATTGCTGATAAAAAGGCATTTTTGACTATTAAAGGAAAGGGAAGTGCAATAGCAAGGCCAGAGTATGAATATGAGATTCCGTATGAAGATGCCAGGGAGTTAATTGAAATGGCGATTTATCCCCCCATAAAAAAAGTCCGGCACATTATTCCGTATGAAGGCAAAAAATGGGAAGTAGATTTTTTCTCTGGAGCCAATGAAGGGCTTATCTTGGCTGAAGTTGAGTTGGAGAAAGAAAGTGAACAAATTGTTTTGCCGGAATGGATTGATAAGGAAGTAACAGGTGATAACCGGTTTTTTAATTATGAGTTATCAAAGCAGCCATATAGCACCTGGTAATTTTCTGGCGCAATTTTTGATTTCAAAAGCAAGATAATTAAAAGACAAACGTTAAAGATTAGACCACAAAACCTTAATAAACATGCCGAATTTTAGATTACTAACCGGATTCTTATTGATTTTCATTTGTTTAACTTCCGGAGTTGCCTTTTCTAATTCAAATCTTAAAAAGAATAAAACAGCACAAACCGATTCTGTGCAGATAAGGATTGATTTTTTGAAGCGATTACTAGATGGGAATGAGGGATGGGTCCCAAAAAATAGTGAGTTGGAGAAAGATTTGAGAGGGCTTGTTCATTTTATTGAAGATGAAAAGATTGATACAATACTAAGTGGACTGAATAATTATAATCAACTCGAATCTCAATACTTTTCCAGATTATATACTGATGTTCCTGATAGCTTAAATGTTTTCGGATATGTTTCTTATTTGGAAATGAAAGAACAGTTGGGAAGGGTAGACAGGGAAGTACGCAACGCAATTGTGAGACAGGAAATACCTGTACCTGAAAGGTTGTTTGAAAACATCAATCAGAAAGTACGTTTGCTACAAAAAAATGAAGCGCATTTATTACTTGAGAATTCGTTGGTAGTCCTGCCCGATAGTCTTTTATCTTTTAAAACAATTCCTGATTCTTCGATGATTAGCAAGGAAGACTATGAACGTTTTCTTCGTTTAGATAGCTTAAAAAATGATATTCTGGAAAAGGCCAGGAAGACCTACAACAACAATATGTTGGAGTATTACATGGATTCCGTAAGTAATGCTTATCGTGATGAATACATTAACCAGGTTTCCATGCAGGAGCAGGAAAAGTTTGCAGAAGAGGTGCAACAAAATAATCAAATCAGGTTACAACAATATAACGATTCAGTAACCAGCCTGGTGAATAGTCAACTTTCGGCTGTTCTTGATGTACTTATAAAACGTGCTGAGATAGTACCGGCTGATCTTTGGATTTATAACCTTGACGGTGATTCCACTCAAATGAGGCTAAGGAAGTACGACAGGCATTCAAAACGTGTGTTTATTAAAAATGAACAAAAGGACTCATTGGGAATTCGTATTCAGAATATTGATAAAGATGCAATTAAGATATTGATTGATGATGGGGTAACCTTTACCCGTTTTGCAGAGAAGCAAAAGAAGGATTTCAAATTTCAGGAACAATTGATACCTGAAAAGGATTTACGAAAAGTAAAGCAGCTTTATACGGTAAGCACTCCCTGGATTTTGGGAGGAAATGGTACTGTTGGCTTTACCCAAACCTATTTGAGCAACTGGAAAAAGGGGGGACAAAGTGCCCTTTCTGCTTTAATGGTTTTAAAAGGTTCGGCAAATTATTCTGCAGATAAAGTTAAGTGGGAGAATAGTGCTGAAATTAGAAATGGCTGGATGAAACCGGGAGGTGAAAAAATACAGAAGAACGATGATAAATTTAGGTTTACCAGCCGATTTGGTGTAAGTGCATTTAAAAAGTGGTACTATAGTGCTGAGCTCGATTTTGAAACTCAGTTTTTTTACGGTTATAAATATCCCGATCGGGACAACCCAATTTCAGGCTTCCTGGCGCCATCAAGAACTTTCCTGAAGTTTGGTTTGGATTATAAGCCCAATAAAAACTTCTCGCTATTTCTATCACCATTCACATCGAAGACAGTTTATGTGCGGGATACCGTTAAAATTGATGCAAGTACTTTTGGAATCGAACCGGGTAAAAAACGCCACTGGGAACCAGGTCTGAATGCAGACTTAAAGTACAAGGTGCAAATTATGGAGGATATTAGCTATGAGACAAAGTATAAAATGTTCATCAATTACAGGGCACCATTTTCAAAGTTTGATATCGACTGGGAGAACATATTCGTAATGCAATTAAACGATTTTATAAATATGCGGTTTATGTTACATTTTCTATATGATGATAATGTAAAATTTCCAATTTATGAAGAACAAAATGGTGAGCAGGTAAAGATTGGAGAAAAAGCAAAATGGCAAACCAAAGAATTTATATCCGTTGGTTTTGCGTATAAATTAAATAAACGCATTTACAGGAGGGAAAGAATAAACTAGTGTCGTGTCAAATATGAAATGTCGGTTAAGTCGAAGATATTTTTGTTTCCGGCAATGCATAAAAACCCGCGCATAGTCCGGTAGCTGCCGGATAAAGGATTTTTTAAAGCAGCCGGGAGCAAAAAGATCAAGACTTGGGGTGATAGGGCATGCTTGACTTGACACTAGTGTCGCGTCAATCCTCTACTGACGGATAAAGTCTTTTCAGTTTTATCCTTGCATCAGGTGCGGTAAACTGCCAGTCTATTGCAGAATCAA
>JANQII010000187.1 GCA_028282195.1 Prolixibacteraceae bacterium | reverse complement strand
GTAGTTTTAGGTCTTAAAATAGACAGAATAAAAATCGCCTGAACTAATTATTGGGTGCTATATTAAATGTAAAAATATAAGTCCGACAGGCTGCTAGTGAGATTTCAATTACACATCATCCTTAATTTGTCATTGATTCAATGGGTTGGGAATAATCTTTTAAAATTTTCAAGGAAACTACAGAGTACAAGATATATTCTTGTCTTATTTATTCATTTTTTATTTCCCAACTAACAAAAAGATATTAAATTTGCAGTGTCAATGTGGATGGATTTGAGATTGATTGCAACCACAGAAAAAAATGCTAAAGCAATCGGCTTTTCTTAAGCTTCATCTCAACCCCTTCCTTTTGTAAAACAAAATTCTTTATTAATAACCGTTAGGTATTTCGGTTTTGTAAAAACAAATGCAAAAGTATTATGAGTTATTTATTTACAAGTGAATCGGTATCAGAAGGACATCCTGATAAAGTGGCCGATCAAATTTCAGATGCGTTATTGGATGAATTTTTAGCTTTTGACCCGGAATCAAAAGTGGCTTGTGAAACCCTGGTAACAACTGGTCAGGTTGTATTGGCCGGCGAGGTGAAGTCAAAAACCTATGTAGATGTACAGGAAACTGCGCGTAAAGTGATCAATGATATTGGTTATACCAAGGCAGAATATCGTTTCGATGGAGATTCATGCGGTGTATTTTCTGCCATTCATGAGCAAAGCCCGGATATTAACCGGGGGGTTGACAAGGCAGATAAAATGGAACAAGGTGCCGGTGACCAGGGTATGATGTTTGGTTATGCCTGCAAGGATACAGATGATTATATGCCCCTTGCCCTGGAACTTTCACACATTATCTTGATTGAACTGGCTAAGGTACGTCGCGAAGGGAAGGATATGACTTATCTTCGTCCGGATTCAAAATCTCAGGTTACCATTGAATACAATGATGATAATTCACCTAAAAAAGTGGATACAGTTGTGGTTTCAACACAGCATGATGAGTTTGATGCTGACGAACCAATGTTGGCTAAAATTAAAGAAGATGTAATTACTATTTTGATGCCACGGGTTATTGCAAAATTGCCGGAACGTGTTCAGGCTTTGTTTGGCGATGATATTATCTATCACGTAAATCCAACAGGTAAGTTTGTAATTGGCGGCCCTCATGGAGATACAGGTTTAACGGGCCGTAAAATTATTGTGGATACGTATGGCGGGAAAGGGGCACATGGTGGCGGCGCTTTCTCAGGAAAAGACCCGTCTAAAGTAGACCGTTCGGCAGCTTATGCTTCACGTCATATTGCCAAAAACCTTGTAGCAGCAGGTGTAGCCGATGAAGTTTTGGTACAATTGGCTTATGCAATTGGTGTAGCTCAACCGGTAGGTATCTTTATCAGTACTTACGGAACTGCTAAGGTTGATTTGGACGATGGTCAGATTGCTGAAAAAGTAAAGGAAATCTTTGATCTTCGCCCTGCTGCGATTGAAGCAAGATTAAAACTTCGTAATCCAATTTACAGGGAAACTGCTGCATATGGCCATATGGGACGTACTCCTGTTACCGTGAAAAAGACTTTTGAATCACCTTATTTTGGCAAACTTGAAAAAGAACTTGAGTTGTTTACATGGGAAAAATTAGACTATGTAGATCAAATAAAAACCAGTTTTAATTTGTAAGTTATGTTGATCAAATAAATTAATTGCCCGGTCAGTTTTGATCGGGCTTTTTTCTTGAAAAACGATCAGTTGGTTTCTTTATAATTTTCCCTTATTCTATCAAGGGGATAGTTAACTTTAAAAATCTTCTTTATTCTCAAAATCGATGGGAGTTTATCATTAACGTGAGTTTTGGATTCAATAAATTGTTTTTCAATGATTTATGGCGCTAATCTGTATTGATCCCTGTTCGCGTCTTTGCGGATCCTTATGATCCTTTGCGGTTTATTTATTTGGCATTGATAAATTCATATTTAATTTATTTCATTGGTTTTCATCGGATTATACCGATTAGTATTTAAAATTACTCAATAATTTCACTACGTTTATCATTGAGTTTTAAATATCTATC
>JANQII010000183.1 GCA_028282195.1 Prolixibacteraceae bacterium | reverse complement strand
GCTTATTCTTTGAAGCTTATAATTTGTCGCCTGCGCAACCCCTAACCCGGCAGGCAGGTCCTTATCCATTTTTTGTTCCTTATTTCTTATTTTGACTTTCTGTATTTTTGGAAACAATGGGTTTCATCTTTCTAAAAGATGAAACCCCTGTACAACTCGTAACCCGCAACCTGAAACCCGCAACCCGCAACCCATATTCTCAGCTTCTCCCTTTCCCACTTTCTCATCCTCTCACCAACCTGAATTATGAAGTGCTCCCAGGCTTACCCGGTATTAGGATTATGTATTTTCAATGCATAATGGTTTATTTCCTAGAAAAGTTTGTGATAGAAATCTTTTATTTTGGATATTTGTTTATTCAATTAGTTCAATGTAAAAAATGGTGAATTATGCTTTCAAAAATCTTTAAATCACAACTTATATTTTTATTTGTTATTGTTACTGCATTACTATTTGAGTCATGCAGTACTGTTCCTTTAACGGGTCGTAGTCAGTTAAATTTGCTTCCTGAAGCAGATATGGTTAAAATGAGCTTAACCAGCTATGGTCAGTTTTTAAATGAAAATGAGGTGTCAAAAAATCAATATCAGAGTGCAATGGTAAAAAGGGTAGGAACAAAAGTTGCTGAGGCCGTTGAGAAATATTTGAAGGATAATGGCTATGAAAGTTACATAGAAACTTTTGATTGGGAGTTTAACCTGGTAGAAAGTGATGTTCCAAATGCATGGTGTATGCCTGGAGGTAAGGTCGTTTTTTATACCGGTATTTTGCCATTTACAAAAAATGAAGCGGGTTTGGCCGTAGTTATGGGACATGAAATAGCGCATGCTGTTGCCCGCCACGGAAATGAACGCATGAGTCACGGCATGTTAACTCAAATGGGAGGAATTGCACTTGGAGAAGCCATGAAAGAAAAACCTGAAGAAACCCAGGCTCTTTTTGCTACAGCATATGGTTTAGGTACTCAGGTTGGTGTGATGTTACCGTATTCACGTAAACATGAATATGAAGCTGATAAAATGGGAGTTATTTTTATGGCTATGGCAGGATATAATCCAAGAGAAGCAGTTGAATTCTGGAAACGTATGGCAGAACAAGCTGGACAAAAACCACCTGAGTTTTTGAGCACTCACCCGGTTGATACAAAGCGTATAGCTGCTTTGGAAGAAATGATGCCTGAAGCTTTGAAATATTATAAAAACAAATAAGTAACTGACTTTAACTATTGTTAGTTAGTTGACTTTTAACGATCTGTGTTGATGTTATTAGTTCGAACCAGAACTAAAAATGAACATTAGTCAGGATATGCCTAAGAAGTGTTTGTTAACAGTTTTTCTTATTATTCAAAATAATTTTTTATTTTTGAATAAGAATCTATGGAAATAACTAAAAACTAGCAAGATGGATAGCTTTGAAAAACAAGATGAAAAAAAAGGGATTGACAGCAAGTTCAGACAGGAAATTTATTCAAAAGCTGTAAGAGCCGGAAAAAGGACCTATTTCTTTGATGTTAAATCAACCCGAAAAGACGAGTATTACCTAACAATTACTGAAAGTAAAAAGAGGTACGATCAGGAAGGTAATTTTCATTTTGAAAAGCATAAAATTTTTCTATACAAAGAAGATTTTGAAAAATTCAGGGATGGCTTCAGTGAAGTTGTGAATTTTATAATGAGCAACGAACCTGAAGAAAGCCATGAAGAAGCTGCTGTTGAAGATCAGGTTGTTGATCAATCTGATAATGAGGTTAGTAAAGATTATACTAATGTGGAATTTGAGGACTTGAATAATTAATAAAGAAATTACGCCCCCAAAAAGAATCCTACTATCTGGTGGGATTCTTTTTTATGCAATATTTCTTTCTTTTCTTATACTTTCGTAGGCCTCGTTTACCTTTTGGAACTTCTCGTTAGCAGATTTCTGAATATCTTCACCAAGATAACTCACTTTATCCGGGTGATATTTCATTGCCATTTTCCGATATGCTTTTTTGATGTCCTCGTCGCTGGCGTTTGGATCAACTTCCAAAATTTTGTAGGCTGCTGTTGTGTCTTTTACGAACATTGATTTAATTGATTCAAAGTCCTTTGAACTGATGCCCATATTATTTGACATTTGGGTAATCAGGTTTAATTCTGCTACATCCACATGTCCATCGGCTTGAGCAACACCAAAAAGTAAATGTACTAATTGCAGGCGGGATGAATAATCCATATTCTTCTCAATCTGGTGGCAAACATCAGCAACCGGGATATCCTGTTTTAACAAATCCCTCAGCATTCTTAAAGCTTCCTGTGATGATGCAGTCCCAAACGTTCTTGCTAAAAATTGTTTTACATACTCTAGTTCTGATTTAAGTACTTTCCCATCAGCTTTCATAACGGCAGCAATCAAAACCAAAAGGCTCATTACATAGGCTCCGGTAGTGGTTTGTTGTGATCTTACACCATTGCCATTGGTCATTATTTTTTCACTATCGAACATGGAGCCAACAACAAATCCTAAAATACCACCGATAGGACCAAAAAATGCCCATCCTAATCCACCTGCAAGCCATTTTCCAAATTTAGCCATGTCTTCTTAAGTTTTTATCTAATTCAATCAATTGTGGAATTATCAATTCCGTATTATCATTGGTCAGCACTAAGTTGCTTAATTTTATTTTCTCTTTGTCATCCCATTGTAGTTTCATTCTGGCAATCACGCTTTTTTCAGTAAGCTTATCTCTTTCAACAACTCTTTTAACACGGGTTTCAGTCGAGGCAGTTATTAAAACCATAAAATCCATCATTTTATAAAACCCACTTTCAAAAAGAATTGCAGCTTCATGAACAATGTATTCCGAACTTTGCTGATCTACCCACTCATAAAAGTTTTTTCTGACTTCAGGATGAATAATGGAATTTACTTTCTCCAACGAAGATGGGGAATTAAAAATGATATCAGCTAACTTTTTTCGGTCAACAGTATGATTTGGGAGGTAAATGTCTTTTCCAAAATTCATAATCATTTGGCTACGGACAATTGCTGAATGATTGATTATTTTTTTTGCTTCCAGATCTGCTTCAAAAACGGGAATGCCAATCAGTTTGAAAAAATTGCAAACAGTAGATTTGCCACTTCCTATTCCTCCGGTAACTCCAACTTTAATCATTTCTATTTTTCAATAAGGTATTCTACTTCAGTGGTAGCAATGTTTAATCCCTGTATGTTTGCCGGTTGGCGGGTTAAACTTACTACAAGCCTTTCCGGGTTTTTAAGAATATCAGCATAAGAAACACTTGCTTCAAAGTCATTAGCCAAAATCTCATTATAAGATGTTAAGCCTGTCGTAAAAGTTAATCTGGTTTTTGCTGGGAAAAGATTAATTTTTATGCTGTCAGGCCGACCGGCAATTGTGATCGGAATCTCCAATTGTTTTTCTGTATATTCTTCAACAGGAATGTTTAAAACAACTCTTTTGGGCTTAAAATCAAATAAATCAGACTCTTCAAGCGAGACATTGCGCTGGATTGTTTGATCAACTTCTTTATAAGTTTGAAATTTAGTGTATACAAATTGTAATGTATCCAGAATTGATTTTGGTCCTGATACAGTTACAGAATCCGGTCTTGTTCTGGCCTCACTATTTAGAAAATGTTGCTTTTTAAAGCTAAGTTCAATGTTTGGCTTTACTTTAACTTTTGTTTCAATAATTTTATCAAAACTAAAATAAAGCGTGTCAGGCCAAATATGGTTTATTCGCAACTCATTGCTTATTTGGTCAGAAATAGGATCGATGAAGCGACGGCTTGGAATCGCAAAGCCTGAACGATCGCTATTCTCCATTATTTTTCCAGTAAATTGATTCACATTAAACACAAGTGGTGAAAAAGCCAAACTCAACTTGTGCCTTAGAATTGAAAAACCATGTGCATTGACTTCCAGTATAAAACTGGAAGGCGGCTCATTGGCCAGGTTCTTGTTTTTAGGGAGATTGGTGTATTTAACCGGAAAACTGAGTTCGACTTTGTAATCTTTATTCAAGGCATTTAAAAACCAAAAACTGGTAGCAATACCAATACAAACCAAAAAAATGACCACGCGACGGTCATCTTTCAAATTGAGATTCTTTAAAAACCCCCTGACTTTATTAATCCATTTGTTTTCCACAAATTCAAAGATAAAAAAAAGGGCAGACTTTATTGTCTACCCAATCTGTTTGCTTGTCAATATTTACTTTCGTTGTGGTGTAACGTCAGACATATCTTTTACTACAGCGCTTTTGTCAATACGCAATTTTACATTATCGTCAACTTGAAGTAAAACGTAGTTGTCTTTAATTTCTGCTACTTTCCCATAAATACCCCCGGTGGTTACTACTTTATCTCCTTTTGCTAGACTTTCACGGAATTTTCTTAAATCTTTTTGGCGCTTCATTTGTGGCCTGATCATAAAGAAATAGAAAACAACAATAATTAAGATTAACGGTAAGAAGGTAGTTAATGGATTTGCTTCAGTACCGGGTTGTGGTTGCATTAATAAATAATTCATACTTATGCTATTTAAATTTTACTGTAAAGATTTATCATTTTGTTTTTTACACTGGCCGCAACAGCCAACTTAATTTCTTTGTTTTCAGCATTTGAAAAAATTGTGATGCTTTTATAAACCTTTCCGGTTTCCCCAGCTGAATTGAAGATGACTTCCATAAAATCAGATTTTCCCGGAGCAATAGCTTCTTCCGGATATTCTACTTTTATACATCCACAATCTGTTTCAACTTTTTCAATGAATAGCGAAGCGTTGCCAGAGTTCTTTATTTTAAAACTAAAAGCAACCGTTTCGCCGGCCTGCAAGTTACCAAAATTATGGAAATCCTGATGTAACTCTATTTTAGCTGTACCTTCTTTTTTATCAGCTTTGTTTTTATTGGTTGTATTTGTTTGACAACCAGTATAAATGAAAAGAATCAATATAATTAAGACATTTTTCATTTCGAAACATTGTCTTCTCCAATCAGGCCTCTTCCAGCTTTTTGAACTTTGTTTTCCTTCTTCAGCTCCTTTAATGCTTTGTCTAATATGCCATTAATAAAGTTGCTGCTTTTTCGGGTACTGTAATATTTCGAAAGCTCAATATATTCGTTCAACGTTACTTTTGTAGGAATTGAAGGGAAAAAAAGAAACTCTGAAATAGCCAGTTCAAGTATCAACTTATCCATAAAGGCAATTCGGTCAACATCCCAATTGAATGTGTGTTGCTCAACTATTTGCTTTAATTCGTCATGATTAATAGCTGTTTTTCTAAGCAAATCTTTAGCAAAGTCTTTATCTTCCGGATCCTTAAACATAGGCATTAAGGAATGATTCTCGCGCGTATATTCTTTAAAACGTTTCATGGTTTTAATCATCATACTCACAACAAAATCAATATCATCATTCCAGTATATGCTTTGTTCTTCAAGAAGAAGATGAAGGTCTTCGGACTGAAGGATTATATCAATTAAAATTCGTTCGATTAATTTTTTATCAGAATGATAATTGTTATCCGGGGCAGTCTGGTAACGCTGAAAGAAATCAGCTGAAATCATTTTATCGTAAAGCTTTTTAATAAGCTCAGGTTCATTGGCCCATGATAATTTGGATCTTTCTATATAGCTGTTGAGTGATTCGTTTTCCTTTAACTGACGAATCAGCACATTATCAACAAACCGCGTATTTGGGTTTAAATCTTCTTCGGTAGGAAAATGTTTGTTCTTACGCAATTCAATTACAGACTCAGCCTGTTTGCTTAATTCATTCACCAAATCAAACAAATAGTGGTAGAGATCGTAAGTTTTCTGGAAACTGAAGAAAAGTTCTTTCTCAGAGTTGCTGATAGATTTATCAGGCGAAGTATAAAAGGCATACAAAACCTGTAAAACCTTAATTCGAATTATTCTTCTGCTAATCATTGTATTAGAACCTGTTTTCGTAATGAGGAGGCAAAGTTAATCATTTTCAATTATGCTTTTCAACATCATTTGTATTTTTTTGCCCCAGCAGGTCATTTTTTATCCCTTCGGATAAAGTCTCAGTGTGAAGCTCGCTTTCATCTTCGTCATCAGGTTCATCTTCCCATTCGTATTTTACCCGTTGTGGTCCTTGTTTTCGGTAATATATACTTAAAAAGAAACCACTGGCGGCACCCCATAAGTGGCTTTCCCATGATACGCCCGGTTCAATTGGAAACATTCCCCAAAACATTCCACCATAAAGGAAAACCACAATAACAGATATCGTTAGCAGCCTAACATCATTTCGAAATATGCCGCTAAAGAATAAGAATGAACCTAAACCATAGACTATTCCACTGGCTCCAATGTGCCAAGCCTCACGGCCACCAAACCAAACGCACAACCCGGATAAAAAATAAACCAGGAAAAAAATACGATAAGCCAGATTTCTGTAAAAATAGAAAAGGGCAAGTGCTAAAACGAAAAAAGGAGCCGTGTTGGCAAAAATGTGTTTTAAGCCGCCATGCACAAAAGGGGAGAAGATAATGCCTTTTAATCCTTTTAAATGAAGTGGGTAAATGCCCAGCTCATAGAAATTGAGGTTCAAAGCTTGTTCAACTACAAATACAAGCCAGAAGGCCAATAGAAACAGAGATGGAAAAACCAGGCTGTGCCTGAATATTTTCTTTTCCATCTCCGGATCATGTGATTTGTCCTGACCTGGATAATAGTTGAATATTCTCATTTTAGAGCAAACTTTTTAAAATCCGAACAAAGTCGTACACGTCTTCCTCTGTAGTATCAAATGAAGTCATCCATCGAACTTCGGATCGGTTAGCATCCCAAACGTAAAAGAAATATTCTTGTTGAAGTTTTTCGATGATTTTTTGGGGAATGATCGCAAATACCCCGTTAGCTTCCGTTTTTTGGGTTAATTTGACTCCTTTTATTTTTAAAACTTCCTTTTCAAGTAACAAAGCCATTTGATTGGCATGGGTAGCACTTTTTTTCCAAAGTCCATTTTTAAAGTATGGTAGAAACTGGGCACTTACAAAACGCATTTTTGAGAAAAGCTGCATGCTTTGCTTGCGAATGTATTTCGCGTTTTTAGAAAGTTCCGGATTGAAGAAAATCACAGCTTCGCCCATCATTAGCCCATTCTTGGTTCCACCAAAAGACAGGACATCAATACCTGCTTCTTTAGTAAAAGCTTTAAAGGGTAGGTCTAATGCTACGGCAGCGTTTGCAATCCTGGCCCCATCCATATGCAAATAAAGCCCATGACTATGAGCCAAACCTGCGATTGCTTTAATTTCTTCTACAGAGTAAACCGTTCCCAGTTCTGTAACCTGGGATATTGAAATTACTCCCGGCTGGGCATGGTGTTCAAAGCCAAAACCATGCAGGTATTGCTCAATCTGTTCGGGTGTAATTTTCCCTTTTTCGCTTTTAACAGGCAACAGTTTACAACCTGTAAAACGTTCAGGTGCACCACATTCATCTACTTGTATATGTGAAGTATCTGCACAAATTACAGAGTTGTACGATTGTGTAAGTGTAGATAAACCTAATACATTGGCACCTGTACCGTTAAAAACAAAATAGACATCAATATCTTCTCCAAATTCTTTTTTGAAAAGTTCAATAGCTTCAATGGTTACAGGATCATCCCCGTATCCTACAGTGTGCCCCTGGTTTACTGATTCCATTGCTTTTAATACTTCAGGAAGTACTCCTGCGTTATTGTCACTGGCAAAGCCTCGTTTCATCATTCCTGGTTTTTAAAAATCTTCATAAAAGAAACTAAAAATTAACCGCTTTCAAAATCTTCTGGCGGTAACATTTGTTCTAATATTGTTTACGTGAAATAATTAAATTTGATGGCATGATTTATTAACTATTAGTGGGTTTTTGAATTAATGTGTCACTCATCGGATGACTAAAATGCTCGATATCAACAAAGTCATCCGATGAGTTTTTCAACGAAACTTTATGAACGCACTATTCATGTGAATCAAGGGTTGAAGCTGAATATTCAGGGAAATCCTTGATTTGACCTCTTCCGATTCGGTTGATAGGCTGATTGTGCAAGGTGTTATCAA
>JANQII010000012.1 GCA_028282195.1 Prolixibacteraceae bacterium | reverse complement strand
TTATTCCTGAAATTTCTGAAAGAAAAATATCCAACTGCAGTAATCAATTGCATTACCACATCAATAGGTGGAGAGCAGTCGGAGCAGGGCGCCAAACGTCTTAAGGACGATGTCCTTTGTATGAAACCCGATTTGCTTTTTATCGATTATGCCTTAAATGACAGAAGTATTGGACTTAAACGTGCAGAACTGGCCTGGAGATCTATGATTGAAGAGGCATTGGCTGCAAACCTTAAGCTTGTACTAATGACCCCAACACCCGACTTAAATGAGAATATTTTGGATGAAAATGCTCCACTTGTTGCCTATGTGAAATTGATTCAGAAACTGGGTAAAGAGCATCAGGTTCCGGTAGTAAATGTGTATCGCAGGTTTAAAGAATTGAAACGTTCGGGAACCGATATTTCAAAATACATGAGCCAGAATAACCATCCCAACGAATTGGGGCATCAGGTGGTTTTAAATGAAATGGTAAAAGAGCTTTTTAACGATTTATAGAGAGAAATAATATGCGTTATTTAATCCTGTTTGTAAGCTTGTTTTTATATGTTCAGGGTAATAATTCTGATAAATCAGAAAATACCGGCACAAAACAACCCAATATTATCCTGATTGTAACCGACGATCAGGGATATGCAGATTTGAGTGCTTATGATCATGTTTCGGCCAATTGCGAAACACCAAACATGGATCGAATTGCACAAAGCGGTGTATTGTTCAGTCAATGCTATGTATCAGGGCCGGTTTGTAGTCCTTCGCGAGCTGCAATTTATACAGGAAAGTATCAGGAACGCTGGGATCAAAATATGGGATGGGGACCTGGCTTGCCTTTGAATGTTCCAACTTTAGCCGAAATTCTTCGTGAAAATGGGTATAATACCGCACGTGTAGGAAAAAGTGATTATGGTACAAATTACCATAATCCCAAAGTACGGGAATTTCCGGTTCATCATGGTTATAATAGTTTTCTTGGCTTTAGCGCTCATGCTCATGACTACTTTCTTCTGGATAAGGATATTGAAATGGCTACACCAGACCCCTATGGAGAAAGTGCTTCATTGGGGCGTTTATTTCGGGATACAGTAAAAGTGGGTTTTGAAAATACCTATACAACAAACCTGTTTACCGATGAGGCTATTCGTTTTGTAAAGGAGAATAAAGATGCACCATTCTTCCTGGATTTGTCGTATAATGCCGTGCATGAACTGATACATGAAGTGCCTGAAGAATATCTTAAAAAGTGGGGTGCACCCAAAATACCAAACTACGATCCGTCATATGGGAAATATGGAACGTATTATTGGGACTATACGCAAGTTGGCAAAATTACCGATGAAGAAAAGAGAAAGCTTTACCTGGCAAACTTAAATTGTCTGGATGACAATATTGGCCGCTTGCTTCATACACTTGAAGAGCTAAGCTTACATGAAAATACATTGATAATAATGGTATCCGATAATGGCGGAGAGCCTTTAACCGGAGCAAATAACCTACCATTAAGTGGTTCGAAATACACCATGCACGAAGGAGGTATCCGTGTGCCTTTTATAATATCCTGGCCCAAATTTTTACCGAAAGAAAAATTGTATCAGCATCGTGTTTCGGCTTTGGATATTTTTCCAACCTGTCTGGAAGCAGCAGGTATTACGCCCAATGATTCGCTTACGCTTGATGGAAATAGCCTTATTGATCCAATTAAGAATGATGTTCCCTCGCAGATGGCAGAAAAGCCTTTGTGTTTCAAGTTTGGGAAGCAATGGGCAATTATAGATAAAAACTGGAAACTGGTTTATGCAGAGGATTATAATCCGGAAAACCGTCCTATAACTTCTCAAATCAGCTTAGGGGCAAACAGTAGAAAAGTAGCCCTGTATAATTTGAATGAGGATATCGGGGAACGAAACAATCTGATTGAAGTAGAGCCGAAGAAAGTTAACGAACTTCAACAGAAATTTGAATGGTGGTTAAAAAAAATGAAAGCAGATCATCCAAACTATGTGTTTTGATATACGGAATTTAAATATGTCCTTATATACTTAGGTGAAACAGGAAAATAAAAAGTGAAATTACTGTTTGAAAATGATAATTAAAATGAAGTCTAAATTTAAAGTTATAAACATGAGAAAGAATAGGATTTCAATTACGATAAAAATACTTATTGGTCTTATTATTTTTACGACTACAGCATTGAGTTGCTCCAATAATCTTGTAAAAGAATTAGATTTATCAGGACAATGGAAGTTTCAAATGGATAGTCTGGACGTGGGCTTAAAAGAAAAGTGGTTTGCTATAGATTTACCTGACACAATTCAACTCCCGGGTTCTATGCAGGAGCAAAAAAAAGGTATTCCGGTTGGATATAACACGAAGTTTACTGGTAACACCTGGATGGAATATGAAGGAGGTAAATCGTGGTTCGAAGATGAAAATTACAAACCTTATTTAAGTGATGACAAGTTTAGATATCCATTCTGGTTGATCTCTGACTATCATTATGTTGGAGCTGCCTGGTATCAAAAAGAAGTGATCATCCCAGAGGATTGGAATGGAAAAAGTATTGAGCTTTTCTTAGAGCGTTGCCACTGGGAAACTCAGGTCTGGATAAACGACAATTATCTTGGATTACAAAATGCATTGGGAGTAGCACATCGTTATAATGTTGGCATGTACCTGCAAGCGGGTAAAAATAAAATTACAGTTTGTGTAGACAACCGTGTGAAAGATATAAAGGTTGGGTATGACGCGCACAGTGTAAGCGATAATACCCAAAGTAATTGGAATGGTATTGTTGGCGAATTAAAACTTATTCAAAAGGATGCTCTTTTTATTTCAAACGTTCAGATTTTTCCGGATGTTAAGAATAAAACGGCCAGGTTAGAGATTAAAATAAAAAACGACACTGAGGGTCTGCAATCAGGGGAGCTAAAAATTTCAACTGAAGGTATTTCTTCTAAAACACCTCACAAAATTGACGAAATCAGCAAATCTTTTGAATGTAAAACCGATTCAACTACTATTATAATAGATTATCCCATGGGGGATGAAGTTCTATTCTGGGATGAATTCAATCCAAATTTATACAAGCTTAAAGTGGAGATTAATACTAAGGAAAATAAGGATGTATGGTTGGGCAACTTCGGTATGCGGGATTTCCATGTAAAAGACAAAAGCTTTGTAATTAATGGACGTCCTTTATTTCTCAGGGGAACACTCGAATGTGCAATTTTCCCAAAGACCGGTTATCCGCCAACTGATGCTGAACAATGGGAACGTATAATAAAAATTTGTAAGGCGCACGGTTTAAATCACATACGGTTTCACTCCTGGTGTCCTCCAAAAGCAGCTTTCGAAGCTGCAGATAAATTAGGTTTTTATTATCAGGTGGAAGCATCTGCATGGGCCCATGTTGGGGATGGACTGCCAATTGACCAGTGGTTGTATGAAGAAAGTGAACGAATGGTTGCTGAGTATGGAAATCATCCTTCGTTTTGCTTAATGCCTTATGGGAATGAACCGCATGGTAAAAACCACCCTGAATATTTAAGAAAATTTGTAAAATACTGGAAAGCGAAGGATTCACGACGGGTATATACAACCGCTGCCGGGTGGCCAATAATCCCTGAAAGCGATTACCACAATGTACATAGCGGGGTTCGAATACAAGGCTGGAACGAAAACCTGAATAGTATCATTAACAGTGAAGCACCACGTAGTGATTATGACTGGGAAAGTGCAATCGCTCATTTAAATGCACCAATGGTTAGCCATGAAATTGGGCAATGGTGTGTTTATCCAAATTTTAAGGAAATTCCTAAATACGACGGTGTGTTAAAAGCCACCAATTTTGAGATTTTCAAAAGAAGCCTCGATGCACGTGGTTTGCTTCACTTGGCTGATGATTTTTTAAAAGCATCGGGTAAATTACAGGCACTGTGTTACAAAGCCGATATCGAAGCAGCGCTCCGGACTAAAGGATTTGGTGGCTTTCAATTGCTTGATCTTCATGATTTTCCTGGTCAAGGTACGGCGTTGGTAGGGGTTCTCGATCCGTTTTGGGATGAAAAAGGTTACATTTCCCCGGAAGAATTCCGTCAATTCTCTAATGAAACAGTTCCTCTGGCAAGATTCAAAAAAATGGTTTTTACCAGCGATGAAAAAGTAGAATGCGAAATTGAAGTGGCTCACTACGGTGAAAATGAAATTCAATCAGTAGTTCCTTTATGGGCAATTGTTGATGACAAAGGGGAAGTCGTTCGAAAAGGGCAATTGGCAGAAACAAAACTGACTTGGGGAAATTGTCAGAAGATAGGCGTGATTAGCGAAACCTTTGCAGTGGAGTCGGCTTCAAAATTCCAATTGCAGGTTGATGTGGCAGGCTTTGTAAATACCTGGGATTTCTGGGTATATCCTTCTAAAATCCTTGTTGTAAATGATGATATTTTAATAGTTGATAGGTTAAATCAAAAAGCCATATCTACATTGGAAAAAGGGGGCAAGGTTTTATTAACAGCAAAGAAAGGAAGCATAAAAGAAGGAAAAGGCGGTGAAGTTGGTATTGGCTTTTCAAGTATTTTTTGGAATACAGCATGGACCAACGGTCAAAAACCACACACTTTAGGCATCTTATGTGATCCCGATCATCCAGCCCTTTCAAAATTTCCAACAGAATATCACTCAAACTGGCAATGGTGGGATGCGATGAGCCATTCCAATGCGATTTCTATCGAAGATTTCTCATCTACACCCGAGCCAATTGTCCGAATTATTGACGATTGGGTAACGAATAGAAATTTGGCATTAATAGTTGAAGTAAAAATCGGGGAGGGCAAACTGCTTGTTACAGGTATTGATTTACAATCTGATTTGCAAAATCGACCGGAAGCACGTCAGTTATTATACAGTTTAAAAAAATACATGGCAAGTGAAAAGTTTTCACCCAAAACTGATCTCAACATAGCAGAAATTGAAAGTTTATTCAAAAAATAAAAAACATCACTGCAATAAGATTTTCATCGTTTGGTTATGAATAACATTATTTCATGCATTTATAATCAGACAACTCATTCAAAATGATTTAAATACAATCAAATTTTAAGTGAGTTAAACGGCGAGTTCTTCCATTCTTATGATTGATAATTTATTGAAATAAAAAAAACTTACAGAGATTCTGGATTGATCCTGGTATCCCGGTGAGAAGAAGAGATAAATTAATCTAAAATCCTGTAAATCATACAGATTAAAAGCTTTCTGCTTTTTGTCATATCAATAAATAGGGGCATCCGTAAAATCCTGATGCATTTAAAGATATACGGTACCCCTCTATCTTCGTATATCTTTGAGAAAAGAAGGGTTTTCAACAAATAAACAAGTCATGGCCACATGCTTGTTAAAAGTTGAAAACCGAATGAAGCTATCAGGCTCGTATCCCGAATTCAGTTTAAAATATTAACTTTTGATAAGCTCATATGTATAATTCGGACCGCTAAAATCGAGTTTGATGTCATAGTTTCCGGTTAGCTTGATTGGAATATTTTTACCTTCGTCCCAATACATTGAAAATACTTAGTTTTTATAAAAATTGCATGAGGTTCAATAAACCTCAAAATCCAAAAGGTACTAAACTGGAATCCCGATCCTGATAGCTCTCGGAATTATCGGGAGGAAGCTGTCGGGTAGGTTTTTTTCCTTTTTCATGCACAATTTTAAAGTCTTGGATGGCTAAAAATCATAAAATCATCCTAACTATTAAATACGATTTTAAATAGTTTAACCCAAACTGCTAAGTTGGGGTGGTTTGTTTTTAGTCTTTTATTTCAAGCAAATAATTTAAGGTGTTTATTAAGAAAGGTTGAAATTGTAAATATTGTTGAAAATGCAATGCGTTTATTTTTAGTCCCTTGTGATTAGGGTGTTCGAGAATAAATGCATTAATCGCATTCGTAATGCATTAATCGCACTTGTAAAGAGTGATTGCGTTTTTGTCAATATTTAAAATGCAGTTAAATTAATATAATAAATGCATTTTTATCAATAGTCCAGCTTGGATTGTGTCCTATATTAGTTAACAAATATTTAGTTAGAAATCTGAAAGAACAAACTTAACAGATTAAAGAAAGAGTAACCGAATGGGCAAATTTTTAATCCATTAAGATGTGTGTTTAAATGATAGGGAATGTAAGGGAGAATAAAAAAACGAAGATCTAATGATGAAAGCTAAAAAAATAAATAAATTAAACTTGAAACCAGAAACCAGAAACTAGAATAAGTTGGGGGTGTCTTGATCATCATGCCTTTTTATTTAGTTGCGTTCACCCCTTAGATGTGAAAATCTGTCCGGCTGTTGCCGGGCAGGTTTATTAATATAGGAAGTGGCAGTAAAAATGATACCGAAAAACACAACTTGAAGCTTGTAGGTAGAAGAAGCTCAATCACCGGTTGAATTATTTTTTATTTTTAGTGCATGTTCTTTTTATAAAATACCTGTCCAAACGGTTGCTCCAAAGTTCACAGGGCGATTTAACAAGGGGGTTGACTATATTGGTAATCTAGTGTAAAGATTGCTAATTCCCCAAACTAAT
>JANQII010000112.1 GCA_028282195.1 Prolixibacteraceae bacterium | reverse complement strand
GTACCATTGCAATGATCATTCTTTTGTTGATCTTTTTAAAGAATCAAGGATATATGCAGCATGTAAACAAAGAGCACATGCATGACCTGGGAAAATATTTATTTGCTTTTTCCATATTCTGGATGTACCTCTGGTTTTCTCAATACCTGTTAATCTGGTACAGCAACATTCCTGAAGAAACAGTATATTTTGTAGAAAGGCTAAAGGAGCACAGTACAGTTTTTTATGTCAATCTGATATTGAATTTTGTGTTCCCATTTCTAATCCTGATGTCCAGGAATTCAAAAAGGATAAACCTTATTCTTGGAATAACATCAGTTGTAATATTCTTTGGACACTGGCTTGATTATTACCTTGCCATTATGCCTGGAATTGCAGGAGACCATGCTGGTATTGGTTTTTATGAAATTGGACTTATCATTGGCTATCTGGGATTATTTTTATTTGTAGTGCTACATGGTTTGTCAAAAGCCTCCCTTGTTCCTCAAAACCATCCATACTTTAAAGAAAGCCTTGAATATCATACTAACTATTAATTTAAGACAGATGATCAGAGTAAAATATTTTGGAATTATAGTTTTGGCAGTGGTTAGCCTGGTTTCTTGTAACAGAAAAAAAACAGACCCCGGGTACATATTTTATCCTGACATGGCATATTCCCAGGCTTATGAAACCTATTCTGAAAATCCTAACTTCTCAGATAACATGACCCTTAGAAAACCTGTGGAAGGAACAATTCCAAGGGGGTACATGCCTTTCCCATATGAAAAAACACTAAATGACATGGCTTTGGCAGGACAAGAACTCACTAACCCTTTTGAAGCAACTGAGGAAGTTCTGGAAAGAGGGGCGCTGGTCTATGAAAGGAATTGCAAGCAATGCCATGGTGTGCTTGGTGATGGACAAGGGCACCTGTACACCAGTAAAAGATATCCATACCCTCCTGCTTCATTGATTAATGATAAAATGAAAGCCAAACCCATGGGGGAAATGTACCACCAGGTAACATTGGGCTATGGCATTATGGGTGCACAGGGACCAATATTAAGGCCGGAAGACAGATGGAAGGTGCTTACTTATGTGCGATATGAATTGCAGAAGTAGTCAAAGGTGAATTATAAGCTCTAAATTGTGGATATATGAAGTATTTAATCCCTGAAAAAAGTTAGATGATTATTTATTGGATCAGTTCATAATTAGGGTGGGTTACTGTCAGCTTTCTTTGTGGAAGTTTCGGGTTTCGGGTTAATGGAGACTGTGACTGAGACCGGAAACGGGTTTTTGAAGCAACAGCTTGTAAGCTTCAAAGAATAAGAACGGAGGCAATATTCAAAAAACAAATCCCAAATTCCAAAATCAAGAACCCAACCATCGGGACACAATTGCCAATGACCAATTATTCAGTATCCAGAAATGAGCATCCAGATTCAAGGATCAAGAATCAAGTTTCCCGTATCCAGGATCATAAATTCAACAAAGTTACCCACCCGAATATTGCAGTGATCCTATTTATTTGCAGCCGAACGTTTCTTCAAAAAAGCTACTTTCCCATCATTCAGATTGTTTTTATTAGCTCTTGATTTTTCATCTAACTTAATTACTGTAATTGTTCCGGTAGTTGGATTTTGCAATGTGGAAACTTCTACTGAAGAAGTTTCGTAACCATTTAGGCTAACTAATATTTTAGATGAGTTGTGTGGAAGGTTCCATAACCGAAATTCACCTTTATGGTTGGTGATGGTTCCAATACCTAATTCGTTATTCTCAAGGCTAATATTAACTCCGGATAGGGGTTCAAGGGTATTTTTGTCAATAACTTTTCCCTTTATATTCATTGTTTGTCCGTTGCCCGCTTCGGTGAACAGGCAGGATAAAAGAAAAAAGGTAAAAAAAATGGTAAATGTTCTCATGGCTGTTTCTTGTTTCTAATTATTTAGACATAAAACGGGCCAAAAAGGTTGCTTATTTTGCGTTAATTTTTCTTAATGTTATTGTTTTATAGTTTTATTTTAAAACTTTCAAAACGAAGTCTTCAATGTTAATACGGGGTTCGCCGAGTAAAGCCCATGTTTTATCAGCAACGAATTTTTCCTTAAAATTTTCATAATAAGAAAGAAGTATCCCAAGCCTTCCCATTTCTTTGGTGATCGGTTTCCTGATAATCTCAATACCAGGATTGAAAGAATCCAAAAAGCATTTAGCCGCTTGCTCAAAAGTCAATGCCTTTTGTCCCTGAACTGCAAATTCTTTATTGAATGCTGCTTTATTTCCAATTGCTGCCGTTATTTGATCTGCAAAATCAGTTGTATTTGTCCAGTAAAAGGATTGCTCATCTCTGCCGTAAACAACAAATTTGCCATCTTTTATAAACCAGGGAAGTGCATTCAAAAACCAGCTTGGATGGAATATAGTATATGCAATTTCAGAGTCTTTAATTAATTGATGGGAGGTAGTTCTAATTTCATTAGCATCAAATGTATCACCTTTCGTATTAAATTCAGGGTGAAGGGCACCAATACCAGATATTTTCAGAATCTGCTTGAGAGGGGTGTTTTTCGCAATCTCCAGAATGTTTTTGATCCCATCAATTTCAGTAATAAAATCAGCTTTTGGATCGTGAGTAGAAAGATTCAAATATAAATATTCGGTTCCTTGCAAAACACTTGCCAATGATTCTTTGTCAGCTAAATCAGCCACAAGAATTTCAGTACCGGCAGGCAATACTTTTTGACCCTTTTCAATATCCCGGACAATAGCAGTTACTTCAACACCATTTTCCTGCAAACGATTAATTATGGGAACGGCTAGTTTCCCTGTAGCACCTATTACGGTTAGTTTTCTAATCATCTTACATTCTTTTTAACCCACCTCAACCCTCCCTAATTTTAGGGAGGGAAAGATTTTCATTTAAATGAAAATCAGGGAGGGTATTTTGATTACCCGGGAATATTTATTCAATTACTTTATAGCCTCTTTTTTGGATGGCTTCAGCAATTTGTTCTTTATCTGTTTTAGAAGAATCAAAAACAACCCGTGTAGTTGAGTCCTCGTGGTTGGCGACAACCTCGGAGATTCCTTCCAATGTGTTAACACCCTTATGAATTGATTTCTCGCAATGATCACAGGTCATACCTTCAACCTGATAAACTATCTCTACAGTTTGAACAGATGCTCCATCAACTTTTTTCGTTTTGGTTGAAGTACAGGCAAAACTAAAAATAGCAATTGTTAAAATTAATAATGTTTGTTTCATAGCTTAGTTAAATAAAGGTTCAAGAATTTTTTCACTGTCATCACCCGCGTCGCCCATAACAGCCTTAATATTTCCACCGAGAAGTTTTGAAAGCAAGCCAGCATTCATTCGGGCAACATAAGTTTTACCATTGCTTTTTTCATAAATAGCAACCCGGCACGGCATCATTGCAGAAACATGTCGGTCAGGATCGCTACCAAGTATTCGGATTGCAATATCAGGTTTACAAATAGAAAATACCTTAACAGGTTTTACTTTAAAACCATGCTTATCCATGGTTGCCTGTAAGTCATAATGATGTGGCATTGACCATTGGTTTTCTTTGGTTGATTCAATGATCATTTCTGCGGTTTTGTTAAAATCATATTTACTCTCAGTAACTGTAAACATGACTTTAGGGGCTAGAACAAGTACAACTAAAATAGTCAGGATAACACCTGTAATAAGACCGGTTAAAAACATAGTTTTTTTATTTTTCATTTTGATACAATAATATTTAAAAATCTAGATGTATCAATTTAACGCTGATTTTTCCCAAAAGTTCATCAACGATGAAAGAGGCTGTCTATGATTAGGGCAAGCATCATAAACAGGTATAAAAAGTTCAGTTTAAAAAACGTTTGTTTAGGGTGCAAATTCTTCTTGACCAATAACTGTAATGTAATTGAAGAAAGCAGGTAGAAAATGTAAAAAATAAGGATGAACATAGCTGTTCGACCTTCTATTACTTTTAAAGCAATGAGCAGGGCAGAAGCAATAGTTGCCAAAATCCAGGTAAAACTTAACCGTTTGATTTGGTTTTCAGAAAAAATATCAGTGAGTGTGGGATAGTTCACTAATTTATATTCCTTTCCAAACATTAATAGAAGCAGCCAGAAATGTGGGATTTGGCCAATGAAAAAGAATGTAGCTACCCAAAAAATTGTTGGATGGGTAAGTGAGCCTCCTGCAGCCAACCAGCCAATATATGGAGGCAAAGCACCCACAAGTGAACCTGGAACAACAGCAAAAGCAGTGTACTTTTTCAGTGGTGTATAAAACGCATTGTAGGAGATCAGGGTGATTGTACTGGTGACTAATGCTTCAATTGGAAAATGAAGGTAAAGGACCCAGGCTCCCAATAAAAAGTATCCAATGAATACCCATACCGCAAACGACGGAGGTATTTTCCCAGAGGGAATTGGGCGATTTTGTGTTCGGGGCATTTGTGCATCAATTTTGTGCTCCTGCCAATGATTAATTGCTCCAGAACTACTTGACATCATATAAACCCCCAGTATCAAATAAAGCCCGGGAATGCCAATTGTGCCTGTTACAAGCACATATCCTGTTAGTGCAGATAAAGCAATGGGCAAAGAAATGCGTGCTTTGCCCAATTGCAGAATAACTTGAATGTATTGCAAAATACTCAATGTCGTATCTGTGTTTTATATTATGAACTTGTTTAAAGTTAGAAGCTGAAAATGGCTGTAATTGTATGAAATAGTGCTATTTGCCAATATCATGAATGGTGACACTTTTTTTCAACTAACCCACCCTGATCGCGATCCCGATAACCATCGGGACACAATCGTCCTTCTCTTCGAGAAGAGAGAGAACCTGCCTACCGTCAGGCAGGGAGGGAGAGTCAAAAAAACAATTTTTCCATTCAATGGCATACTATTATCATTTAACTTTTGACAACTTCTATTACTTCCAGCTTCAAACTTCTGACTTCCAACTTATTTTAGTGTTTTCAAATATTCAATAATTTGTTCAACTTCCACATCTGTAAGTTGTCCCTCATAAGATAGCATTAATCCTTTATTAAATCCTTTTACCAGGTCAGCGTTCGGGTCATAAATAGAACGTCTCAAATATTCATCATCTACTACAATAGTGCGTTCTTCTTTGTTCGTAACAACAATCTCTTCTTTTCCATAAATTCCTTTAAAGCTTGGGCCAACCAATTTACTTCCATCTAATGAATGACAGGAAAAACAACCAATGTTGGTCATGATCCGTTTACCGGCTGCCACTGGTGAGTCAATGGGCACTGCAGCCCGCTGCGTGGTGTCAACATACCATTTATTGAAATCTTCCTGGGGCATTACCTTCACCCAATTGTACATGTAAGAATGCTGCAATCCACAATATTCGGTACAGTACAGCTCATAAATTCCTTCTCTTTGAGGTTCAAACCACATGAATTTATCTCTGCCGGGAACCATATCTTCTTTCACCCTAAAAGCTGGAATATAAACCGAGTGAATCACATCAAGTGCCTTCAAATTTAGTTTGATAGGTTTATCTTTTGGTATGAAAAGCGTGTCCGTCTTTTTCCCGTTTTCATATTCAAAAGTGAAATTCCACATTCTGCCGATCACATCAATTTCAAAACTATCATCCGGTGGTGATGTCATTGGCTTCCATCCTGCCCAGCCGTAATAAAACATGACCAATACCAGGATAGTTGGGATGACTGTCCAGATAATCTCAAGGGTATGGCTCCCTTTGATCTGTGTTGCTTTTGGATTACGCTTTCTGTTATAGCGATAAATGAAATAAATCATCGTAATCGTGAGGCCAATCAGGAAAATAAACGATACCCCAAGGATGAATAAGAATGCCCGATCGACACCGGTTACGAAATTAGAGGCTTGTGGTGATGCTAATATATACATAGTTTTTTATCTGAAAAAGTAGTCAAAGAATGTGATGATGATTACAGCTAAAAAAACGGCAAAAACAAACGCGACCATAAGTATAATGTAGGGTTTGTCGTACTTCAGGTGCATAAAGTATGTCAATACCAAAAATGATTTTACAGATGCAAGTAATAACGCTCCTGTTACTGCAAAACTTCCCAGTTCAATGTTGGTAATTCCAATTGATATAAATGTTAATGCAATTAAAACCAACAAAATAACAGTGTATGTTTTGTATGAAACTATATGATGTTTTTCGTTTTCCATGATTCGTGTTTTAAGAAATTAAATAGAATAATGGGAACAGGAAAATCCAAATTAAATCAACCAAATGCCAGTAAAGTCCTGCATTTTCCAACAGTGAAGCTCTTTCAGGGTGCACAGTCCCTTTTTGAATTCGATGTAATGCAACCCCCATAATGACCATTCCCACAACAATATGCAGTGCATGAAGGCCAGTCATTACAAAATATAAACCGTAAAAAAGAATTTCTCCCTGGCTTAGCTCAGAAGTCATATATTCAGAACCGGGGAAAATACCATGCTCAAACTTAATCCCCCATTCGAAATATTTATTGATCAGGAAAATCAGGGCGAGCATAAAAGTGATTTCCAGCAGAACAACGGTTGTTCCTTTTTGCTTTTTTTGAAGAGCTGTGGTTGACATGGCAATCGTCATACTACTTACCAGTAGTATAATCGTGTTTACGGCACCAATGGTAACATTTAGCTCTTCAGCCGCCATCTCAAAGGCTTCGGGGTTCAGGTACCTGTAAACCGCATAAACAATGAAAAGTCCTCCAAACAGGAGCAGTTCAGTGAAAATAAAAAGCCACATCCCGATCTTCGATCCTTCAGGGTCGTAATGTGCATCGTGGTGAATAACTTGTGACATAGGTATTTCGTTTAGTGATAATCTTTATTTAGTCATTTGTCATTGGTAACTGGTCATCTCTTTACCTTCTTATTTCTTTTCTTTTTATAGGACTTCTCTACTTCTCCCATTCCATTCTCATCTTCTTCCTTCTTAAATCCTAATATTCGTATGGCCCATCTTTTTCTCCGTACACAGGTACTTCATCAAAATTCTCAACTGGCGGAGGAGAAGGAACTGTCCACTCAAGTGTTTTTCCATCCCATGGATTGATACTTGCTATTTTACCATTCTTTGAAGAACGGTATAAATTGATTAAAATGATAACCAAACCAAAAGTCATTACCCATGAACCTAAAGTTGAAAGTATATTTGCTGAATGAAATTCTTCCAGATAATCGTAATAACGACGGGGCATTCCCTGCATTCCCAGGTAGAACATAGGTGAATACAAGGCTAAAAAGCCAATGGTGAAAGTTAACCAACCTACATTTGCCCAACTTTTTTCGTACATACGTCCGTAAAGTTTGGGAAACCAATAGTGTACCGCACCAAAAAACGAAAAACCAACGCCACCAAAAACAATAAAGTGGAAGTGAGCAACTACAAAGGCTGTATCATGTACATAGATATTTGTGGACAAAGCTCCAAGAACCAGGCCTGATAAACCACCAATCATAAATATGAAGATGAAAGATGCTGCCCAATAGAATGGTGTTTCCATCCGTATTGACCCTTTGTACATAGTAGAGATCCAGTTAAATACTTTAATTGCACTTGGTATAGCAACCAAAAATGTCAGGATGGAGAAAGTATATTGTGCTGTTCCACTCATACCTGAAGTAAACATGTGGTGCCCCCAAACAAAATAGCCTACAAAAGCAATTGCAAGTGTTGAGGCTATGATTGCTTTGTAACCAAAAATATGTTTCTGGGAGAATGTTGGTATAATTTCAGAAATTGCCCCCATGGCAGGCAGGATCATTACATATACTGCGGGGTGCGAGTAAATCCAGAATAAATGTTGGTATAAAATGGGATCGCCACCTAATGCAGGGTCAAAAACACCAATTCCAAAAATTCGTTCCAGGGCAACTAAAACTAAAGTGATACCCACAACAGGTGTTGCTAAAAGCTGAATCCATGCCGTACCATAAAGGGTCCATGGGAATAATGGCATTTTAGTCCACTTCATCCCCGGAGCACGCAGCCGGTGAATGGTTACAATGAAATTCAATCCGGTAAGGATCGATGAAAAACCAAGCACAAAAGCACCAAAAATAGCTGGTAGCATGTTTGTTCCGGTTTTAAAACTATATGGTGCGTAAAAGGTCCAGCCGGTGTCAGGAGTGCCGGGCCCAAAGAGGAGCGATGCAATAACAAGCAGTGCTCCGGCAATATAAACGTACCATGATAATAGATTCAGTTTAGGGAAAGCAACATCTTTTGCCCCAATCATAATGGGTAGCATAAAATTCCCGAATACTGCAGGCAAGCCTGGTATTACGATCATAAAAATCATAATCACCCCGTGCACTGTAAAAACAGCATTGTAGTCATTGGCTTCCATAATGGTTTTCCCGGGAGCAATAAGTTCAAGCTTCATGGCTAACCCAAGTGCCACACCAACTAAAAACAAAACCATCATCGAATACATGTAAAGCAATGCAATTCGTTTGTGGTCGGTCGATAAAATCCAGCTTAATAATCCTTTGTACTTCCCCTTGTATTCAAGGTAACTTACGTCTGTGGGGATTTTTGAAGTCGCTTGCATATTTGTGAATTAGTTATTTTTTCTTTTAGGTTTGAAAATCAGGTACAGGAAAATAATTATTGCAAAAAATAAAATCAGTATTCCGGCTACTTTGGTTACGTTCAGAACATATGTTTGTCCTGCCGGGTCGTATGAATAACAAAACTGAAGTATTTTATTTATTGTAGGCCCGCTTTGCCCCTTTGAGGCTTCGATGATGGCCATTTTCCATTCAAAAGGTAAAAAATAAAGCCCGTTTAGGTAGCGGGTAATTTTTCCATCAGGACTAATGACAGTAACAGATGCAGCATGCAGAAAATCGTTTCCGGTTCGTTTGTAATTAAATCCAACTGCTTCTGTCGCTTTAACAATGCTTGCACTATCCGAAACAAAAAACTTCCAGCCTTTAGCTATTTGGTCTTTGTTGTTGACCAGGTTCATGTAACTTGTCTTTTTACGAAGAGCTAAATCCAGTCCTTCTGATGGATCGAAACTAATTGTTAAAACCTGGTAATCATCGCCTGGGACCAAATCGGATTTGTCCATTACTTCAGCAATGCCTTCCATTAGCGGGCTGCAAATACCAGGACAGCGGTAATAAACAAAGTTTAAGATGGTTGGTTTGTCAATTAAATCGGTAAGGACAACCTTTTGAGAGTCTTCACCTACAATATAGATGTCAGTTGGTAGAAACTCATCAAGGTGTTCAACAACTCCAATTTCAGGGTCGTTCATATCCTGATTGAATATCGTTTCCTGACCAAAACCGAGTTGGAATAAAACGATGAATAAAATAATGATAATTTTAGGGCTATGCCTCATTTTTCTTTGACTTATGGTTTTATTTTATTCGCACCTTTCTACCTATCACTTCATTAACTATTACAAACCAAAAAAACATCCGAATGTTTATGAAAAATCAATAAATCCGACATTTTTTGTTTGTATTTTTCTTTGTCTGTTTTTTCAATTTCTAATGAATTTTCAATGTACGGTTAAATTATTTCTTTTGTTGATATATTTCAATGTTTTTGTAATGTTTAATGACAGCAATTTTCATCAACTGTTCTTTCAACCGGTGTAAGCTTTTCGGCTTTCGGACTGATGTATGGGATGCCTAATGATAGTCCTCGCAGAATAAACAAAATCCCTAAAAGAACGACAAAGTACGGTACAACTTTTCTCATTCCTGCTCTAAGTTTAGAACCAATCATGTTTCCGGCCAAAGAAATAAGTATCATCATCGGGATGGTTCCCAGGCCAAACAGAACCATAAATAAAGCACCGGAAATAACCTGGTTGGTATTGATTGCACCTGCAATAGCAACATAAACCAACCCACATGGTAATAATCCATTTAGCAATCCAATTCCCAATAAAGACTTATATGATGAATTTGAAAATAGTTTTCGCAAACTGTTAATTAACCTTGCTGCATAACCTGTAAACAGGGAACCCAGATTGGCTTTCTGCTTAAAAATGTAGGGGAACAGAACCCCTGCAATCATAGCCGCTCCTAAAATAATAGATGTCCACTGCTGAAAACCTGCTAATTGTATTCCCTGCCCCAGAAGTCCAAAAAATACACCCAGGATTCCGTAAGTTACACTTCTGCCCAGATTGTAAATAACTGCACCAGATACTTTTGCAAAAGGGTTATTACTTTTTAAAGGTAATGAAACAGCTATAGGACCACACATCCCAATGCAATGAAAGCTACCAATCAGGCCAATTGTTAATGGTGTAATCAGATCAAACATTATTGATGTATTATTTCAATTTCCTGGTAAAACTGTTTTTGGTTTGCTGTCCAGTCTACTTTTACTTTATATCTTCCTTTGGGAAGATTTTCAAGCGAAACCAGCTGACTTAAACCAGAGTCGAGTTTTATGGGAATATTTTTATCATAGTTTTCATTTACCGGACTGTACAAATCAATTGACCCGGTCAGTGTGTCATTTTGAAAAATCCCTGGAAACTGGAGCTTCAGTTGTTTTTCACCGTATTGAATTATCAATTTTTCAGTTAATGCATTTGCATTCTTAATTTTGTCAATCTTTTCCTGATAGTTTACAGCCTTTTCGTAATAATCCTTTTCAACCAGATAAAAATCCTGCCTGGTAGCTATAAAAACCAAAACAATCATAAAAGTTACCATTACTACAATAGCAATGAAAATTCCTCCTCCCCAGTTAATTTTTAGTTTCATATTTATTATCAAGTTAACGATTAAAACCTTGCATCTTTAATACATCTATTTTTTGTTTCTATAAACTATTTACGTATAGTTGGGAAGGATCCCGAAGTTTCAGGAGAAGCTTGAAGTAATTTTTCTTCCAGCTTCCCTGCCTACCGGCAGGCAGGCAGCCTCCGGCTTCCAACCTGATCATATCTTCTGAGATGTTAATGAATTTATCCATTTATTAAACCAATTTATTCTCAATGAGAAGCGGTTTAGTTTCTATTTATCCAAAGCATTAGGTCCAACAAAAGTTGAACTGATTTCTTCAAGTAATTCCCCTTCAGTATAAACCCCAATTTTGATATGGGTATTTGAGCTTTTCAGGAGATCTTTATTTAATATGATTAGCAAATTCCTTTTTTCAACTTCACCAACTTCAACATCCAGTTTGTCGCCCAGTATCTTTATTTCGCCATCATGAGAAAGTAATTTCAATTCAAGCGAAGTGGTTTCATTGGTTTTGTTAATCATTTGCAGATTGTACAGGTTACTGTATGCTTCAGTTCCATATTCCTGAAACATGGTTCCCTGTGTCCGGATGATTGTAGTTTCAACATCGCCACGATTAACAAATGCCACGCTAACCACTCCAATAAGTAGAATTAATACAATTGAATAAGCAATTGCCCTGGCGTTAAGTAGTTTGCTTTTGGGTTCAGCGATTGAGCGCTCAGAAGCATATCGAATCAAACCTTTAGGTTTGTTAACCGTGTACATAATCGAATTGCAGGCATCTATACAAGCAGTGCAATTGATGCATTCCAGTTGTGTGCCATTGCGAATATCAATTCCTGTTGGGCAGACTTCAACGCACTTATGGCAATCGATGCAATCACCCTTGTTTTCATTTTTTCCCCTGCCTCGAGGCTCACCACGAGCATAATCGTAGGCAACAACAATAGAATTATTATCCAGCATAACGCCTTGTAGTCTTCCGTATGGGCAAACCAATGTACAAACCTGCTCCCGAAATGAAGCAAAAATAAAATAATGAGTTCCTGTGAAAGCGAGTACTCCCAACAATGTTGAAAACTTACTTCCCGGCCAGCCAGCCATTATAGTTTGCACTTCAGGGTAACCTTTTATATAGGCCAGAAAAGTTATGATTGTCCAGAAAGAAATGGTTAGAAAAAGAGAATGCTTTACGATGCGCTTGAGTAGTTTCACCGGATTCATTTCTTGCCGGGCAAGTTCGCGCTGTTTTTTACGGTCGCCGTCAATAATGTATTCAATTGGCCGGTAAAGAAATTCCATGAAGACAGTTTGCGGACATACCCATCCACAAAAAATCCGGCCATAAACTACAGTGAAAAGAATAATAAATACGAGCAGGGTTATCAACGTTAAAACAAGTAAGTGAAAATCTTGCGGATAAAAAGCATTACCAAAAAACACGAAGCGCCTTTCAATAAAGTTGAGAAAAATCAGAGGCTCTCCATTTAGATTAACATGAGGGGCCAAATAAAAAAACAACAATAAAATATATGCGACTACCCTTCGGTAATTGTATAATTTTCCTTTTGGCATTTTAGGGAAAACCCATACGCGTTTTCCTTCTTTGTCAACAGTATTAATACGGTCGCGAAAAGTAATTTTTTTATAGTCCGTTGGTTTTTCTTCAGTTTTCATGGGAGATCTATAATGGATCAACTCGTGTTTATTGAAATTGATGACTTTATAATCTTGATTTGATGATGTTTAGCAGTAATTTATTAAACTCATCTACTTTTGATATCATTGGTAAAACATCATTTTCTTCAAAATTGACAAATGCAGAATAATCACTTTCTTGTCTCCAGTCTATCAATCGGGAATACAATTTACCGTGTTCAATCGGAACCTTATTCGTTTTGATATATAACTGAAGAAATTTTGTTTTTAATCCATCGTGTGATTTTGTAGTAATTCCATCCAAAGAGAGTAAAGCGCTTATAAGATGAAATGAAGCATAATAAAGCCTGTTAATACATGATCCCCACCTTTCATTGTCAGCCAATAATTTTGCGTCTTGAAAAAGTTCAATAGATCGATTTATACGATATTGCATGTAATCTGATTGAGATCCTGTCATGTTAACTTAATTCCTTCTTTTTTGATATTTTGATAAAATGGAGAATAAACATGTTTTGTTTCCCAATCCTTTTTTGAGTATACAAAAGTTGAAATTGCTTCTCCGATCTCAAGTTCAAGTTGAAATATCTCTTCACGATATCTTTCTTCGATGGAACGATCTTTTTTAGGACGATCCATTAAAATTAGAATATCCCAATCAGATTCTTCTGTTGCTTGCCCCCTTGCATGAGAGCCGAAAAGGATAACTTCTGCTTTCGGATCCTGGTGTTTTATCCTCAGTTGGATTAACATGGCAATATGTGATTCTCTTGGTGTCATAATACAAATATAACTCTAATGCTATTTACCTGCAATTAAGCATCTACAGCATTTTCTGTTGTGTTTTTCTCAGCTTCTGGTTTTTCCTCAGGAACATATTTTTCTCCTTCAGGTGCTTTCGGATTAGGAGGGTTCGTCCCTTTTAAACTATGTATATATGAAATCACATCTTGAATCTGGGTTTCACTCAATTGGTTTTTATAAGAAATCATACCTTTTTCAATAACCCCATTAATAATTATTTTGTACTGGTCTTCCCTGGATCCACCATGAATCCAATATTCATCTGTGAAATTTGGACCAACCAGGCCTTCGCCAAATTTACCGTGGCAAACTGCACAAATTTTGGTGAAGGTTTTCTCTCCACTTGCCAGAATATCTTCTTCAGTTCGAACAACGGCAACGGCTTCTACGCCTTCTTCCGGTGCTTCTTTTTCAAGCTCACCTCTGGCTTCAGCCATCTCTTTTTGGTATTCCAAATCCTGAATGATGCTATCGTCTTTAAAAACGAAGAGCAAGATTAGATAGGCGGCGGAAAAGACAATGGTTGCATAAAATAAATATTTCAGCCATGGCGGAAGAGGATTCTCTAATTCGCGAATACCATCAAATTCATGCCCCCCAATTAGTTTGACATTGGTAACTTCATCAATTTCAACTTCTGGTTGTTTATTGTCGTTTTGTTTTTCTTCTAGTGTGCTCATATTTTTTTTATTAGCTTGACTAAATTTCAAATTTAAAAAACCAAATCCTGTTTCATTTTAGCTGAGCATAAAATTAGTCATTGGTCATTCGTAGTCATTATACACTATTTTCTTCTATATTTTTTGAATCTTCCAAAGGAATCTGCTTGTATCTTTCAACTTCATTCTTTTTCATTTTAATGGTATGAATAGTTACCAAAACAAAAAAGACAGAAAAGATGATAAACCCGACAATGGCGAATATTTCAACGCCCGTGATATTTTGCAAGTGTTCTTTAATCATGATCTTCAGCTTCTACAGTTTCCTCTTCTACTGGTTTCATAATGTCAGTACCTAATCGTTGCATGTAAGCAATCAATGCAATGATTTCCTTTGTACTTTCGGTTTCAATACCGGCTTCCCGAAGATTTTGAGCAATTTCTTCAGCTTGCTTTAACAAGTCGTCGTTGGCTTTGTGTTCGTAATTCTCAGGATACGGAACACCAAGCTTCATCATGGCCCGGATACGGGGAGCTGTTGATTTGAGGTCAATATCCTTTTTAGCCAGCCACGGATAAGGAGGCATAATAGAACCTTCATTCATCTTTTGCGGATCAATAAAGTGATTATAGTGCCATGCGTTTGGTTTATAAAGCCTACCTGTTTTAACACCCTCCCTGGCAAGGTCAGGTCCTGTTCGTTTCGATCCAAACTGGAATGGTCGGTCATATACAAATTCACCTGCTTTGGAATACTCTCCGTACCGCTCGGTTTCTGACCTAAATGGACGGATCATTTGCGAATGACAGTTGTAACAGCCTTCTTTTATATAAATATCACGCCCATGCAATTCCAGTGGGGTATAAGGTTTTACACTAGATATGGTGGGTATGTTTGTTTTGATTAAATAGGTAGGTACAATTTCTATGATACCACCTATAAGAATGGCGATAGTTGCCCATATTAAAAAACGGATGGGTTTGCGCTCCAGAAAACCATGCCAGCTTTCAGAACCTGTTTTTGCTTTTGACTGAGGTTTTAAAGCAGGGGCTTCAGCAGCTTCTTCTTTTACAAAACTTCCAGCTTGAACAGTTTTTACCACGTTATAAACGAGTAACAACATTCCAACAAGGTACAATCCACCTCCAAATGCACGAATGGCATACATTGGAATCAATTGTGAAACTGTTTCCAGAAAATTCGGGTACATCAGGAATCCTTCAGGGGTAAATTGTTTCCACATCAAAGCTTGTGTTATACCACCAATATAAAGTGGTACTGCATAGAAAATAATAGCCAGTGTGGCGATCCAGAAGTGTGCATTGGCCAGTTTTACAGAATAAAGCTTGGTGTTATAAAGTCGTGGAATTAACCAGTAAGTCATCCCAAAAGTTAGCAGGCCGTTCCAGCCTAAAGCCCCAATGTGTGCGTGCCCTACAGTCCAGTCTGTAAAGTGGCTGATTGCATTAACTGTTTTAAATGAAAGAAGTGGCCCTTCAAAGGTTGACATGCCGTAAGCGGTGATCCCGACAACAAACATCTTCAAAATAGGATCTTTACGAACTTTGTCCCAGGCACCGCGCAGGGTTAGAAGACCATTAATCATACCACCCCAGCTTGGAGCCAGAAGCATAACCGAAAAGGTGGTGCCCAATGCCTGCAACCAGTCAGGCAGCGAGTTGTAAAGTAAATGGTGAGGCCCTGCCCATATATAAATAAATATTAACGACCAAAAGTGAACTATCGAAAGCTTGTAAGAATAAACCGGACGATTGGCAGCTTTCGGTACAAAGTAATACATCAGTCCCAGGAACGGAGTAGTCAGGAAGAATGCAACCGCATTGTGCCCGTACCACCATTGTACAAGTGCGTCCTGAATTCCTGCATAAACCGGATAGCTTTTTAATGCACTCCATGGAAGTTCCATGGAATTAACAATGTGAAGGACTGCAACGGTTACCCAGGTTGCAATATAAAACCAGATGGCCACGTAAATGTGTGTAGTCCGCCTTTGCAAGATTGTTCCAAACATATTGATGCCAAAAACGACCCAAACTAAAGTAATAGCAATATCGATTGGCCATTCAAGTTCTGCATATTCCTTACCGGTTGTATAACCAGCAAGCAAAGTCACTGCAGCTGAAACAATAATTAACTGCCACCCCCAGAAGTGAATTTTACCCAGTAAGTCACTAAACATCCGGGCTTTAAGCAACCGTTGTAAGGAGTAGTAAACCGCTGTGAATATGGCATTTCCCACAAATGCAAAAATTACGGCATTGGTATGTACCGGGCGGGTTCGACCAAACGTGGTAAACTCAAAATTAAAGTTCATTGCCGGAATGAAAATCTGTAACGCAACAAGCAGTCCAACCAGTAAGCCTACGACACCCCAAACCATAGTAGCAACAGCAAAATTTCGGGTAATCTTGTTGTCATAGGTAAACTTCTGTAATTCCATATGTTAAGGTTTTTTTGATTTTTCTTCAAGGTTTATATCAGTCGTCTGTTCTTCATCTTTTGGGGAAGAAGAAATATCGTCATCGAATAAAATACGTACAGAAGGGGTGTAAGAGTCATCAAACTGGCCGGTTTTAACAGCCCAAATAAAAGCAATAAGGAAAACGGATGCTACCAATATCCCAATAATAATAAGTAAAAATACTACCGACATAGTTGCAGTTTAAGTTTAATGGTTATTGCTTGTGGTTTTTTGCTAAGTGAAAACATCACTCCATAAATCAATTTGAAACAACAAGGTTCACCCAACTTTGTTTTCCAATTTAGCTATTTTTTTTAAGAGTTTTTAAACCAAACTTAAAGCTTTACTTTTTTTGTCATAAAATTTACCGAGATTGTTGCAAATGATACAACAGTAACAGAGCTGAGAGGCATTAAAATGGCAGCAATAATTGGAGACAGGCTACCCTGGACCGCAAAAGAAATACCAACAAAGTTATATAGAAAAGAAAGTAAGAAACCAAGCCAAACTATTTTCATGCTTGTTTTGCTAAATTTAATAAAACGGTGCAGTGATGAAAACTTGTCCGATTGCAGAATCGCATCGCAGGCAGGGGTAAAATTGTAAATGTTGTCAGCAATTACCATCCCCACTTTGCTTTCATTTAAAGCACCTGCATCATTCAGCCCATCGCCAATCATCAGAGAGGTATCTCCGTTTAGCTGAAGATTTTGGATGTATTTCAATTTATCGGTAGGGGATTGGTTGAAGTTTAACCGGGCATGATCTTTAAATAATGGAACAAGGTTTTCACGTTCCGACTCGTTATCCCCACTAATTAAATGCAATTGATAATTGGGTTGAAGATTTGATATTGTTTCTGAAAGCCCTTGTCTGTAATTGTTTTCAAATTGAAAATATCCGGCAACTTTTTCATTCATGTAAACCCAAACCTGGGTTCTCAAGTCTTCTTCCGGTTTTTCTTCACCAGTAACAAAATATCTTGAACCCATATTAATAGTCTTTCCATCAATCTTCCCGGAAATACCTAATGAGGGTATTTCTTTAAAGCTTTCAACTTTCAAGATTTCATTCCCTCTTATAGTGTTGAAAATGATTTTGCTTAAAGGATGTGTAGAATGAAAAACCAACGATTTAATCTTTCTAAGCTGTTCCGAATTTAATGGGTTACCAACAAACTCAGTCCGGGATGATTGCGTATGGGTTATTGTTCCTGTTTTATCAAAAACAATTGATTTGATTTTTGAGAGCCGTTCAATTACGTCGGTGTTTTTTAGGTAAAGGCCTTTTCGGCCAAATTGCCTTATTGTACTGCCAAAAGTAAAAGGAATGGTTAGTGCCAATGCACATGGGCATGCAATAATTAATACTGAAGTAAAAGCAAAAACAGCTTTTTCTATATCTTTCGAATACCAAAAAGATCCGGCAGTAAGTGCAATAGTTATAATGATAACCGTAAAATACTGGCTTACTTTATTGATTAGAAGAGATATTGGGGGAGTTGCTTTTTCAGTTTGGTTATCCTGGTTCCAGAGTTGAGTTAAATAGCTTTGTTCCACTTCTTTTTGAACCAAGAGTTCGATTGCACTCCCGGTTTGTCTGCCGCCTGCAAAAACAAAATCGCCTTCATTTTTCGAAACAGGAATAGATTCACCGGTTACAAAGCTGTAGTCAATGCTGGCTTTTCCTTTTTGTATGGTTGAATCAGCCGGGATTAATTCCTGGTTACGGATCAAAATTCGATCCCCCGCTTTTAATTTATCCAAAGGAATGGTTTCATTGCCAGCATTAGTAACTTTGGTAACAGCTACAGGAAAATAAGACTTATAGTTGCGTTCAAACGTTAAAGCAGCATAAGTCTTGCTTTGGTACCACTTGCCAATCAGCAAAAAGAAAACCAGGCCGGTAAGTGAATCAAAATAGCCGATTCCATGACCACCAACGATTTCAATCGTACTTTGTACAAAAAGGGTAATTAAGCCTAAAGCAATAGGTAAATCAATGCTGATAATTTTCTTTCGCAGGCTTTTGTATGCAGACAGAAAGTAATCGTTTCCACAATACACCAAAACAGGAATACTCAAAAAGAAACTTAACCAGGCAAAAACAAGTCGAAAATCTGTTTCAAGATTTTCGCTTCCCGGTAAATACTGTGGGAAATGATAAAGCATGGCATTCATAAAACTGAATCCGGCAATCCCAATTTTAATTAGCAAACTGTGATCGGATTTTGCTTTTGTTGGCTTTTCCAGACTTTGCTGACTGATTTCAGGTACATAATGAATGGAAGCCAATAGCTCAACCAGCTTACGAAGCGATATTCCATTTTCGTTGAAAGTGACTGAAACTTCTTTCTTTGGAAAATTAACCGACGATTGTATGATACCTTGATTTAAAGTATGAAGGTTTTCCAGCAACCAAATACACGAAGCGCAATGAATGGATGGAATAAAAAAGCGAACTTTAGAAATTCCCGAGTCTGAAAAATCAAGCAGGCGTTCCTTAATCTCATCAATTTCCAGGAAAGCATATTTTTCTTCGTTGGGAACCTGTTCGGTTTTTATTTTTATTCCGGGTGAAGTTTCAAGCTCATAATATTTATCCATTTGGTTCTCATTCAACAGTTGGTAAACCGTTTGGCAACCATGGCAACAAAAAGGCTTTTCATTCCAAATAATCGGTGCCGGACCACAATCATCACCACAATGGATACATTTGAGCTGTTCTTTCTTCAAAGCTGATACTTTAAGGTTAACTTTTATTTTTCAACTTAAAACATATTTTTAAGTTAAAGGTTGTGGTAAATTTAAGATAATCTGAAATACAACTTCAGATTATCTTAGGTGCAACTTCATTTTATCTTAAAATGGATTATTGTATTGAAGATAAGAAACGTTGAATATGGGATTGTAACTTTGCAACTTCCAGCTTAACACATATCATTTTAAGAAACCATTTTTGCGAATTTCTTTATGAATCTCAGTAATATTGTAAGGTATGTCAAATTCAAGTAACCAATTAATATCCAGACCATTGTTAATTGCTGTTTTCATTAGGTTAGTATTGCTTGCAACAAGTTTTCCGAGTGCTTCAATATCTTCCCTGAATTCCAGGTGCAGGTCTTCATGTTGTTTTTGTATCAATATTAAAATCTTAAATATCCGGGCTATAATGTACACACATAACGTACGTGATTTGGCTGGTGTTTCTGAAGCAACGCGTTTATGGTTTAGTTCCAGTAAATAACGTAGCATTTGGCAATTGAGCATTATTTCGCCAAACTTATCTTTAGCGATATAAACATGCTCATTTATTTCCCCGCTAATTTCGCGAACATCCATTAACAAATATCCGGGTGAATAATAACGTTCACTAGCCAACTGAATGCGTTTGATAATTAGGTTTCTTAGCTGCTCCCGCTTGTCCTCCACGGAGTCGGTATTTACCAGCTCAAAATATAACCTGTTAGCTAACTGCAAGTCGTGTTTAAGCAACCTCAAAATCAATTTGTCTTTTTCTTTTTCAGGGAGCAATTGAAGTGCTTTCTTAAATTCTGTGTCAAAAGTCATTTTTCTATTTTATTAAATTTCATGCCAATGCAAAGGTATGTTTTAGGTGCATTAATCCTATTTCGTAATGAAAAACATACTTTTTAAATTAGCATTTAGAAATTGAAGAACCTCAAGAATTACAAACTTTAGTCTATAAACGTGATATTCCCCTAATTTTAATAAATGATGAATGTTGGTTTCTTTGTAGTGAAAGTACTAATAACAAAATCAGCAAAAATATCGATAACCAAAAAGTCAATCTGTTTAAAAATTTACAATGGGTAATCGGAAAAATTTTTAATGATAACTTTTCTCTTTATTTCTTCGCAAAAATTTCTAAATTTATTGAGTTCAGAGACTTCTGTCCTGGCGATAAAAAGGTATGAAATTCTGCTAATAATTTTTTTAAAAAATGAACCAACAAAAATGAACATTGGTTTGTTTAGTGTCTTGTTGTTTTGCAAATAACAGGAATTATAAAAGCTTATAATGATGAAAAAGCGAAACTTTTTCTCCCGGGCCTGGGAGTTATATTACGATGGTTTTAAAAATATGAGCAAATGGGGCAAGCAGGTGTGGATAGTCATTCTGGTGAAACTGTTTGTCATGTTTGTCATTTTGAAATTATTCTTCTTCCCCAATTTTCTAAAAACAAACTTCGAAACCGACGAGCAACGGGGAGATCATGTTCTTGAAGAATTAACAGAACCCATAAAATAAAAACGAATGTTAGAAGCGATCGACTTATCCTTAGTTAATTGGTCGAGGGCACAGTTTGCCCTTACTGCCATGTACCACTGGATGTTTGTTCCTTTAACATTGGGCTTAACCGTAATCATAGCAATTATGGAAAGCCTGTATGTTAAAACCGGCAACCCGGAGTGGAAGAAAATTACCAAATTTTGGATGACATTGTTTGGGATTAACTTTGCCATTGGGGTAGCTACCGGAATTATCCTTGAGTTTGAATTTGGTACAAACTGGTCAAATTATTCCTGGTTTGTGGGCGACATTTTTGGTGCCCCACTGGCTATTGAAGGTATTTTGGCTTTCTTTTTGGAATCTACCTTTATTGCAGTTATGTTTTTTGGCTGGAACAAGGTCAGTAAGAAAGTTCACTTGCTTTCAACCTGGCTGACTGCCATTGGGGCCAACCTGTCTGCCTTGTGGATTTTAGTTGCCAATGCCTGGATGCAAAAGCCAGTTGGTATGGTTTTTAACCCTGAGACTGCCCGAAATGAAATGGTCAATTTCTGGGATGTGTTGTTTTCACCAATGGCTGTGCACAAGTTTCTGCACACCACTTCGTCGGGCTTTGTACTGGCAGCCATTTTTGTAATTGGTATTTCTGCCTGGTTTATATTGAAGAAGCGTGAAATTGTTTTTGCGCGAAAGAGTATTGCTGTAGCTGCCATATTCGGCTTCCTTTCTTCTGTTTATGTGATTGGTACAGGCGATAGCTCGGCCCGGGATATTGCCCGTGAGCAACCTATGAAGTTTGCAGCTTTTGAAGGACTTTATAATGGTAGCGAAGGAGCTGGGTTAATTGCCTTTGGATTTATGTCTTCGAGTGAAACTGATCCGAACAATGAAAACCTAAAGGACTTCAATATGAAGATTGAAATTCCGAATGTTCTTTCCTACATGGCTTTTATGGACTGGGATGCTTTTGTTCCCGGAATTAATGATTTGATTGAAGGGAATCCAAAGTACGGTATTATGCCAGCCTGGGAAAAAATTGAGCGTGGGAAACAAGCTATTGCAAAACTCAAAGCTTTTAAAGATGCCAGGAAAGCAGGAAACGAAGCAGCAGCAGAGAAACTAAAAACAGAGTTTATGAGCCCTAACTTCCAGAATAACTACTTTAAGTATTTTGGATACGGGTACATTGAGGATGAAAATATGCTAATTCCAAGTGTGCCGCTTTCGTTCTATAGTTTTCATATTATGGTGATACTGGGAATGTATTTCATGTTCTTCTTTATGTATGCATTCTTGTATACCATAAAAACCAAACTTCGTCAGAAACGTTGGTTCCTACACCTTGCCATCTGGACTATTCCACTGGCTTATATTGCATCACAGGCCGGGTGGATTGTTGCAGAAGTGGGCCGGCAACCCTGGGTGATTCAGGATTTAATGCCAACGGTTGCTGCAGTAACTAAAATCAGTGCAAGTGCAGTGCAAGTTACCTTCTGGCTGTTTGCAGCTATTTTTACAATGTTATTGATTGCTGAAATTAAAATCATGGTTCGTCAAATTAAGATTGGACCTAAAATGGATGGAGGGACCCACTAATGTTTGAAAATTTATCACACCTGGCTTTGCAACAATATTGGTGGGTAATTGTATCCCTTTTGGCTGCTTTATTTGTTTTCCTGACCTTTGTTCAGGGTGGGCAAACATTAATTTATACCATTGCCAAAAATGAAACTGAACGTACTATGTTGGTCAATACCCTTGGAAGAAAGTGGGAGTTTACCTTCACTACTTTGGTAACCTTTGGTGGTGCTTTTTTTGCCTCGTTTCCCCTGTTTTACTCAACCTCGTTTGGCGGTGCTTACTGGGTTTGGCTGGCTATTCTGATTTTCTTTGTGATTCAGGCGGTTTCGTATGAATACCGGAAGAAACCAGCAAATTTTTTAGGGACCAAAACGTTTGAAATCTTTTTGGTATTGAACGGGGCTTTCGGGACCATTCTGGTTGGAACTGCTGTCGGGACCTTTTTTAATGGTGCTATGTTCAGCCTGAATGATATGAACAACGTAATTTGGGAAACCCCATGGCGTGGACTGGAAGCTGTTTTGACGTTTCATAATGTGGCTCTTGGATTGTCGGTATTTTTTCTTGCCCGTATTTTAGGAGCACTTTATTTTATGAATTCAGTTGATAGTGAACCCGTTTTAGAACGTTCGCAAAAGCAGGTTCTTTTTAATACCATTCCATTTTTAGGATTCTTCCTTTATTTCCTGATTCGGTTAATGTTGAAGGATGGCTACGCATACGATCCGGCAACCGGTGAAGTGTTTATGGAAAAATTTAAGTATTTCAACAACCTGTTGGCAATGCCTTTGGTTGCGATTATTTTGGTAATTGGCGTATTGGGTGTTTTATTGGGGATCGGAAGAACCGTTTTTCAGAAAGTGACCTGTGGAATTTGGCCTGCAGGAGCAGGTACCGTGTTAACTGTGCTGGCCTTGTTCTTAATTGCAGGTTTTAATGGAACTTCCTTTTATCCTTCAAATGCTGATTTGCAATCGTCATTAACAATTGTAAAAGCTTCTTCAAGCCACTTTACATTAACAGCCATGAGTTATGTCTCGTTGTTTGTACCATTTGTTTTAGCATACATTTGGTGGGTTTGGAGGGCCATGAACAAAAAGAAAATTGATGAGAAAGAGATGGAGGAGGAGTCGCATGTTTATTGAGACTCTTTTTTCAGAAATGTAATGAACTGAAAAAAGTAAGTCGAAAAAATCCCGATTGCAGAGCAAACCGGGATCTGTTTCAAACGAAGAAAAATGAATTAATACTAAAACAATTTTAAATATGTACTGGAATTCAATCATATGGTTTTTGACTTGGCCTGTACTGATAATTATAGCTTATCAACTAGTCAAGTACACCATGAAAAAATACAAAGACGAGTTTGAACACATTGAAGAATAGAGCTTTTATTTATTTTATTGTTGAATGGGATTAGCAGTTTTGTTGATCCCATTTCTTTTTTTGAAAATATTCGATAAGTTAGATTATATATTGGCACATTGAGATGCAGGTTTTGATCTTTTTCCTACTGATTTTAGCTGCTATATATGTCTGAAGATGAAAATGATGCTGAATTATTATTACCTTAGCACTAGTTCGGAAAGCCCTATGAGAAAAGAAAAAAAATACGAATTTGTAAAGTTTCCTTCTGACAAATTAAAAGAAGGAGTATTTCAATGGTTAAAGTTGCTTCCCCGAAAAGGAAGGTTAGATGTATTGGCGCGGGTAATTGTTTTTGATAATAATGAAACATGGGAATATGATTCTGATGAGGAATTCTTCAATGATTTTGCTGAAGATCATGATATGGGGCATTATCGGATTTGTTACTGGGGAGAAAAAGAAGCCTACTTCATGTTAGAGGTTGTGTCGAAAAAAGGGGAAAGTACCACTATTCAGGTAGCGGCGCCAACACGATCAGAAATTTTAAAGGTTTTTAAAATCTTCGATAAAGATGTTCATGAATACAGAGTTATTGAACGTACTGATGGCGAAGAAGATAAAAAGCCTGTTGTTTACATAGGACATGGAAAAAGTACGCAATGGAAACAGTTAAAAGATCATTTTAGTAAAGGAAAACAATTTAGAGTTGAGGAGTATGAAACCGGTGCTCGGGCCGGTCATGCCATTCGGGATATCCTGGATGAAAAAACCGCAAAATCATCCATTGCCCTTCTTGTTTTAACCAATGAGGATGAACAAAATGGGGAGGTAACACATGCAAGGCCTAAGCTGATTCATGAAACCGGCTTGTTCCAGGGAAAATTGGGATATAACCGGGTCATTGTTTTGGTTGAGGAAGGTGCAGGTGAATTAACTGACCTTTATGGAATTCAGCAAATCAAATTTCCAAAGAACAATATCAGGAAAAGTTTTGGCGATATTCAGGCAACAATAGAAAGGGAATTGAATTAATTGATTGTTTAAACTATTAAGTACTCCCTAAAACCAGACATTTTTAAGTGATCTTGCTTTTCTCTATTAATGTATTTAACCAATCAATAAGCTCGTCTAAATAAGACTCTATAATTGCCCATACAATTTCATAATCAATCCCAAAATACTCATGGACAATCCTGTTCCTGAATCCACGAATTCTTTTCCATTCTATTTCAGGGTGGTTTTCTTTGAAATCTGACTCAATGCGATTTGCAACTTCCCCAATTACCTCAAAATTACGGACTACTGCGTCAATTGTTTTATCATCTTTTAAAAAAGCGTTAAAGTCAAGATCTTTGGTATACTTCTTAATCTTAAGGGCGGCTTGAAGCATGTCGTCTAACAATAATGTCGTATCTCGTTTAGACATAAATTAAATCTGAATCTATAGACTTTAAATATTTTTCTTTAACCCCTTTTTTCGAAACTAAATCAACTTTAAGTCCAATAATAGCTTCCAGATCTTCTGCTAAATCAATAAACCTTATACCAATCTTGTCGGAGAATTCTACAAGAATATCTAAGTCACTATTGTTATCCTGTTCGCTACGGGAATATGAACCGAAAATAGCCATTGACTTAATTGGATATTCTTTGAATAGTCTTTTTTTATTATTTTCCAACCTTAACTTTATGTCCTTCAGTGTTCGCATAATTCAAAAATACAATCTTTTTAATTCAAACGAAAACAATTAGTTAATAGGGGATTTTCAATCAGGAATAAGAAGTCACGTGATTTAAAGTTTTGATAGAAATTAAAAAGGTTCAGCTGAATTAGCCTTTCTTTTTATACGTCCGAATACTTTCCAAAACCACGGAAGTTAAAATAAACAAGCCACCGATCATTGAACTTAGGTCCGGATATTCGCTTAAAAATATGATCCCGATTATTATCCCGTAAATAGGTTGTGAACTGCTCATTATTCCTACAGAAGTGGCTGAAAAATGCCTAAAGCTGTAAAGGAACATGGTATGGCCAATTGTAGTTGTTAACAGTGCCAGTATTAAATTTGCAGGAAGTTGTTCAATGATGCCTGAAGTATCAAACAGCAAGTAGGATGGCGACAAAAATATGGCTATTACAACCAACTGGTACATCATCATGATTGAGCCATTGTAGTCGCTCATTTTGGGTTTGATAATGATATTGCGCAACGAATAAAATACGGCAGATAATATACCTAAAGCAATTGCCTTTGTGTAGTCGTTTTGAAAATCGAAATCAGGAACCAGAAAGTAAATACCTGTCAAAACCAAAGCACCCAAAACCACATGCATTTTTTGGAATTTAGTTTTTAAAATAAGAGGCTCAAGCAGTGAGGTAATAATGGGATGCGTAAACAGCGATATCATTCCAATTGCCACATTTGATAACCTTAATGAATAAAAATAAGTTACCCAATGCAATCCCATAAACAAGCCGCTCCATATAACCGTGGCCCTGTCCTTCTTTTTAATTTTGAAACTGGATCCTTTGATTTTACAAAAAAGAAAAATAAAGAAACCCGCCAGTAATGCCCTAAATGCAATAGTCAGCGGTGGCGACATATCAATGTACCTGCCTAATGCCCCCGATGTGCTTATTAATATTATTGCAACATTAAGCTCCAGTAAGTTATATACGCTTTTGTTTTTTAGCATTAGCCAATCCTGAATTTATTGAAGGCGAAAATATCAATGTTGTGCTTAATATTGTCGGTTTGATCGGATTATTTAAAGAATTGATACAAAATGTTAAAATAGAATAAGGATAATCTAAAGAATTGGACGAAAGGTTGGAAGAATAAACCTTCTATTCTTTTTTTGCATGCTTAATCCCTTTTACATTACCCTGTTTTTTTTATACACTCCTGGATGTTAGTAAAACAACGTGAGTTTTGGGTTGATCTTAATAGTTTGCAAAATAATCATTGCCCCAAGTTACCCCTTAGCGAACTTTCCGATAAAAACTTTGCGCACTCTGCGGTTAAATAATCTGATGAAAACCAATGAAATAAATAAATATGAATTTATCAATGCCAAATAAATAAACGGCAAAGGACCATAAGGGATCCGAGGCGCAAACAGGGATCAATACAAATGAGTACCATAAGCCATTGAAAAACAATTTCTTGAATCCGAAACTCACGTTAAAACAAGGTTTCAAACACTTATGATCACAGATTCACACTAGTGGAGGAGTGAAACGTAGCACTGTCAGATATAATTATTGCTTCTGTTCCTTAACCCACAAAAAGCTGCTTAAAATTCTTCTCAATAGTTTCCAAATATTTTTTCCTGGCTTCATCCGAAAGAAAGGACTTGTTTATCATTGCCTTCATTTTGTCTTCTGTTCCTTCAAATTCTGTTACGATTTTTTTAAGAAGCCTGTCGCTTATGTTAAAACGGTTGCCTAATTCAATAAAATCTTTGATAGAGTATGAATATACCTGACCTTTGGGCAAACTGGTTCTTTCTAGTTCCCTGAACAGATTTAGCGCGATAGTTGAATCATTAACATGTATTTTTGTGTTCATTAAGTCATAAGAAGGGGAAAGTTGCATATCACCATCAGAGGTTTCCAGTAAAGAGAAGTTTTTTAGGTGTGCATCACCATTACCAGTGAGAAAATTGAAAATCAGGATTCGAATGAATTCTACTTTATTTAAAGCAGAAAGAACATCTCCAAAATCTTCATAAGTTTTGGCAAAATACTTATACTTTCCACCATTATCCTTTTTTGCTTGAAGTACTGAAGCAAAATCTTCTTGATTTAACTTTTCTTCATCTTGGTTGTAATCAAATCTCCTTGTTACATAAGCAGGGGTTCCATTTGCAAATCTCATGAAACAACATTCGGCAGTTCTTATACCATATATCTGTTTTGCCATTTGCATTGTAACATGTTCGTTCGCAGGAGAATCAAAAGGTAAATCAAATCTGGATAGTTGAGGTTTTATAATATAAATCGATTTCTCACCATCTTTAAGAATTGGTGAAAGCTCAGAGCCTGTTGCTTTTCCTATAAATCCTTTTGTTTGTACACCTGAAATACTAAAACCAGCAGGGTAACCGTCAATTACTTTTGAAATATCTTCCCAATTAAAATTGAGTTGTGGTTTGATTTTAGATCGATTAAACAATCTTTTCTCACACGAGGAACAGAAACCTTCAACATTTTCCTTTAAACAACCAAAGCAGTATTTCATTACTCATCAATTTTTTTTACAGTTATTGCCCCAATTGTATCTTCACCACATGTGTATACCAATAAGTCCCAATCATCACTAATGTCAATTCCCAAGGCTTTGCATATTTTTTTTCTATTTTCCCCTTCGCTTAATATGGATTGAAAATAATGGAAGAGTTCTTTGGAGTGATATTCTTTCTGACTTTTAGGCATGTTAACAGAAATTGGTCTGGTGGTGTTGTCATTTAAAAATGCATCTTCATAGATAAAATGATAGCCTTTATCATCTCTCCATAGCTCCCCGGCTTTCTGTTTCCCTTTGTATATTACTTCGAGCTTCATTTAACCTGCTTTACTTCAATTTTCATTTCTAAATTGAGGTATTGAAATATTTCTGTTATTATATCTAATCTTGGATTCGTTTTTCCTAACTCGATATCTGAAATGGTAGTCCTTGAAAGGCCTGTATATTCAGATAAATCACCGATAGTTAAGCTAAGGACTTTCCTTCGTGCTCTTATGATTTTTCCTAATTCTACTTTATCCATAACCATTTATCTGGTTGTTTTTTGACAAATATAAGGTAATATTATAGAAATGTCAAATAATAACCAGTTATCTTTATAAAATTGATCAAGGAGGGGGTTTTAATCAAAAATGGCACATAATAACCAGTTAACTGGTCATTGTAAGGTAACCTACAGTGGGTTTATTGATTTACCCTGTAAGGGTTAAACCTAGTAGACCAGTGCGGAATGAAACGTAGCACTGGGTAGGGTAGTGGGAAGGATAATAGGTGAAATCAATGAAAATCAATAAGTTAATTAAAGCACCAAACATTTTATTCGCCGCAATGGAAAGGTGTTTTATTTTTCAAACAAAACACGAATCACAGATTCGCGCTAACGGAGGATTTAAGGTATTCTATATGATACGATATACGGAAGTATAATTTCTACTTCTGTGATGTTGAAGTTTTCGATCCAACTTTAGTCTGATTGCCAAAAGTACTTTTTGAGCCGAAATTTTGGAGATTTGAAACATTCTTATATCCAAAAACACTGCTTCCCTTTAGTGATGAGTCAACACTTTTAATCTTAAAAGGACCTAAATCCTGTAAAAGTGAATTAGTACTGTTTGAATTATATATCTTCATGGTCATGATGCAAAATTAATAAATTTAGATTAATGGTGAAATCATATTGTTTAGTCCAAGTGAAGTAATTTTTAAAACTACTCTTCTTTTTCGTATATCCATTGACTTTTAACAGGAATTACATTTACTGCAATGTTATTATCTGGAAGTCTATTCGAGAATATTTTACCTTCAATTCTATAGTGGCTTTTACAAAAAATGGATTCAACCGAAGCAATAAATAATCGATAATCAATTGGGGGGATTTGCGCTACCTGGATTTGCTGAAGGACTTGATTATATGCTTGTTGTTGAATGTTTTGAGGGAGATTTGCAGGTAACTGTATTTGATTTACAGGTGCAAGTAAGGAAGCTGTTTCAGGATTATTTAATGCTTTTTCGAGAGGGTTAAATGGTGTGTCAAATTTCATCTCATCTTCAAAACTTAACAAGACATTATGAAGTAGCTCTTTTAAATCATCTTTTGGATTAATTACAGGTAATCCAATTTTTTTTGCTTCGGAAGGACCTAGTGGATAGCCATGGTGGTAAAAAGATTTGTTTAGGGTTTCTGCAATAGTTTTTGCTTTATTTGAATCATTCATATGGAGTGAAAGTAACTTTTCTCCCATCGAAAGTGCAAGTTGAGAACTTCGTTTTGCAATACCTATCGGAATAGCACCTACCTCCTTACATGCCAATTCGAAGGATTTTTGAAGTTGGGCTTGATCTGAAATTCCAACATCGTCTTTTATAAAATCGAGAAAATTTCTTAAGTCTTCAGATCCAAATTTAATTTCTTTATCCTGACTTTTGTGAGTTAGTTGAGGATCCACTGGACCCAAGTTTGCAAAAGGATGCATTACAATTTCATCTGCACCCAATGAAATCAAAGTTGCTGCGCTATAAGCTGTGTAAGGGAGAAGAACTCCAAACTTTTTAAATCGTTCTCTCAATAAATTTACTATACGATATGAGACGGTTGGATCTCCTCCATTACTTATTATTAGTAGATCAACATTTTCAACATCATCAGGTATTTCTGAGATTTGTTTTAAAAAATGAGATATAACATCTGATGCTATAGAAGCATTGGCATTTCCCCTCGGACTAGTAACATAAGAGATTATTGGCCTCTTTCTAATTTCAGCAATTTTGGTGTATAATTCTTTTCTGTATTCGAAATTCATATTGATAAGATTAGGTGTTAAAAAATTCCATTTTATGTTGTTAATATGGTAAGGTAAGTACTAAAAGTAAACATATAAATGAATGTGAAGATACATGGTACACTTCGTTGAGTTTTATTTTAGGGCATTTGTTCGAATTTTCTCTGTGCAAGTTAACAAAACGAACCCAAAGATCAAATAGTAGGAAGAGACATTAATCAACAACTGAGAATCAAGAATCAAGAACTGACAGCGGACAACAGAAATTCTTAATATCTGAAAATCCGAGAATCCGATAGTGCTAATTAAGCCTTCAACTTCAACAGCAGCGAAATAACCACATAACTAATAATCACCAGTGGAATAGCATAAAACTGTAGGAAGACAGCCAAAACAATAACCAGCACAATAAATAAAAAACGGACTTGATTGTCCTTCCATTTTAGATTTTTGAATTTAAAGGAGAACATGGGAACCTCTGAAATCATTAATGCAGATAATAATGCAATAGCTGTCATTAGGTTAAAGCGATTCAGAATAACCGCATTTATTTCAGTTTTTGTACCAATTTCCAACAGCAAACCCAGGGATGCATAGAAGATAGCATTGGCAGGTATGGGTAATCCAAGAAAACTATCGGTTTGCCTGTCGTCAATATTGAATTTAGCCAATCGAAATGCACCGGCTATTGGGACAATCAAAACTGAAAACAGAAATACCCATTGAAGGGGAGTGGCTTCAATTTCAAAAATGGGCTGGTTGGTCTTGAACATGGTTAATTCGAGCATGGTAAATAACATAGCTGCCGGAGCCAGGCCAAATGAAACCAAATCGGCCAGTGAATCCAGTTGTTTACCGATTTCAGAATAGGCTTGTAAAAGTCGTGCTGCCAACCCATCGAGGAAGTCAAAAACAGTTGCAGCAAAAATAAAGATTGCAGCCCATCCCAATTGTCCTTCAATTCCAAAGAATACAGCTAAACTGCCTGAGGCCAGATTCAGGGAAGTAATAAAATTAGGTATCCAAAAAAATATATTTCGTGATTTACTCATTAACTTATTTCTCCAATAATCGTTTGCGAACCGGTTACTTTTTCACCGAGCCTGATATTAAGCTTCGTATCAAGAGGCAGGTATAAATCAACGCGCGAACCAAAACGGATAAATCCCATTTCAACATCTTGTGTAACTTCTTCTCCCGTATTTAAAAAGTTCAAAATACGACGAGCAACCGCACCAGCAACTTGTTTAACAACAATCTGGCGGCCATCTGCTAATTCAATTGCAGTAGTAAAATGTTCGTTTTCTTTTGCTGATTTATCTTTGAATGCAGCATAAAACTCACCTGGTTTATGTTTGCAATAAACTACCTTTCCATGTATGGGGATCCAGTTAATGTGTACATTCAAGGGCGACATAAAAATGGAAACTTTCAGGCATTTCTTGTTTAGAAATTCGTTTTCTTCAGCTTCCTCAATGACACAAATTTTACCATCAGCAGGTGCGAGTACATGCTTTTCATTTAATACAACAAAACGTTTTGGATAGCGGAAGAATTGCAGTATCAATATCATAATTACCAGGCTTGCCAAAGATATTAAGCTATTGATTTCAGGAATTGATAAAAAGTACCAACAAATAAAATTGAGAACAATTAAAGAAATTATAGTATTGCGTATAATGCCGAATCCAGCTGGATGAAATCTCATAATGTGAATGATTAGTCCGAGGCAAAAGTAAATATTTTTCAGCAGCCTTTATTGCGTATGTCCGAAAAAAAGGAGGTAGCTTTTCTTACAGTATAAATTTGATGTAGAATACAACTACAGGCACAGCAAATAGAAGTGAGTCAAAACGATCGAGTACACCCCCGTGCCCGGGGAAAAAACTACTGCTGTCTTTTAATTCAAACTGACGTTTGAACAATGATTCAGTCAAATCGCCAAAAGTTGAGGAAACTACCACAACTAAGCTAATAATCATCCAGTTTAATCGATTTATCTCGGGAGCAAAACCTGCCAGGAAATAAGTAGCAAGGATGACAGATAAAGTACCTCCAATAACTCCTTCCCATGATTTTTTAGGTGAAATCCGTTCAAATAAGCGATGCTTTCCCAAAGTAATTCCAAACAGGTATGCAAACGAGTCATAAATCCAGATAATGACAAAAAGAGCAATCAGTAATTTGGGAGAGTAATCTCCGGCTTCAGGAAAAATCAACAAGTTTATGAAACTAAACGGAACAGCAATATAGAGTATCCCAAGTATCGATACGGCAACATTTTCAAGTGGATTGTTGCTTTTTCTGTAAAGCTCAGAAATAAACAAAAATAAAAAAGCAGGGATAATCAAAAACAAAAAAGTAGTATTCAAACTTCCCGCAGTTACCAGGTAACTTAAAACGAAGATGAAAGAACCAACAATTATTGATCCTATTTTTAACGGTTTAAAGGAAGATTTGCTAAAGAAGTGAAAGAATTCAAACATGCCCCCAACCATTAATGCCAGAAAGAGAATTAAATACGTATATTGTCCAATTAGGAGACAGGCAAGAATAACGGAAACAAAAACGAGCCCGGTTAGTGAGCGGATAAGCAGGTTCTTCAACTTTTCAATTTTTTAAGGATTTCTTCTGCTTTTTCAAGATTGTCTTTATGAACATAGACTTCAATGTCCCCAAACTTATACATGGAATCCTTTTGGTTTAGGACAACAGATTTAATGTCGTTATCTTCTAAAATCTCACGTGCAATTTCAGCTTGATGGTCTTGCGCTGTCGTAAAAACTATAACGAAGTCTTTTTCCATAATGAATGCCTAAAATGGTTCTTCACATAAAAGTACAAATAATTTTTTTGGACCATGCATTCCCATAACAAGTGTTTTTTCAATGTCAGCAGTACGGCTTGGTCCTGTAATATTTGTAATCATTGATGGAAGATTCCCTTTATATTTTTTCTGAAGCTTTTCAATTCCGTCGTCCAGGTAATTCACCAGTTGTTCTTCATGTGCAATGATAATATGGGTTTCAGGAAAAACATATAACCTTCGGCCTGACATTCCTGCAGAGCTAATCATGACGGAACCCAGGTGAGCAACTAAGAATTCACAGGGTGTAATCCCAACCTTTATGTTTTCAAAATCTTTTTTCAGAGAAGTGAAATCCATTTTATCCTTGAATGCCTTTTTAAGTTTTGTGTCAACGCAAAAAGGCTTTTCGACTTTCAGGTCAGTAAGAACTTTTTTTAGTTTTTCGGTAGCTGTCTCAAGGTTTTTTGTTCGAATAACTGTTCCGGCAACTAACTCCAGGTTTGTCTTAAAATTCTCAGCAAGCTTACGGTCTTGTTCCAGGTAAACTGATTGTTCAAAATCTGGTTTTGGGATTTCAGTTTTACCACGACGGTCGCTGGCTTGTTTTAACCTGCCAAGGATATTTTCACGTGCCCCCATTAAGCTTTAGGAGTTTCGTTTTCTTTTTTATTCTCAACGGGTTCTTCAGGTTTAGTTTCGGTCTCTCCATTCGGATCGCCCAGCATTTCTTTGTGCCATGGCCTTTTGCCAAATATTTCTTCCAAATCTTCGCCAAATATTACCTCTTTATCCAGAAGCTTCTCAGCAAGCTTTTTATGCCCTTCCATATTATCGCTCAAAACTTTTAGAGCACGTGCATACTGATCATCAATAATCTGCTTGGACTCTTTATCAATAAGCTCTGCGGTTTTTTCGCTGTATGGTTTTGAGAAAGAGAAATCACTTTGCCCGCTCGAGTCGTAATAGCTTACATTTCCTACAGAGTTACTCATACCGAAAATGCTAATCATCGCATAAGCTTGCTTGGTAACTTTTTCCAAATCATTTTGTGCACCGGTTGAAATGGTGCCAAACTTAAGCTCTTCTGCAGCACGCCCACCAAGTGCAGAACACATTTCATCAAGCAATTGCTCCTTGGTTGTTATTGAACGTTCTTCCGGAAGATACCATGCAGCACCCAGGGCTTTCCCCCGGGGAACAATAGTAACTTTTACAAGCGGGTGGGCATGCTCAAGTAGCCAGCTAATGGTCGCATGTCCAGCTTCATGATAGGCAATCCGTCTTTTCTCGTCTTTGGATATGATTTTATTTTTTTTCTCAAGCCCTCCAATAATTCGGTCAACAGCATCAAGGAAATCTTGTCTGGTAACTTCGGAATGATCTTTACGTGCCGCAATCAATGCAGATTCATTACAAACATTGGCAATATCAGCACCGGAGAATCCCGGAGTTTGTTTGGCCAGGAAGCTAACATCAACTTCTTTCGAAAGTTTGATAGGACGAAGATGTACCTGAAAAATTTCTTTACGCTCGTTCAGGTCAGGTAACTCAACATGAATCTGGCGGTCAAAACGTCCAGCGCGCATTAATGCACGGTCAAGAATGTCAGCACGGTTGGTTGCTGCCAAAATAATCACCCCTGAATTGGTGTCAAAACCATCCATTTCAGTAAGGAGCTGGTTCAGTGTATTTTCACGCTCATCGTTTGATCCCATGTTCGGGTTCCTTCCCCTCGCGCGGCCAATGGCATCAATCTCATCGATAAACACAATACATGGAGCTTTTTCCTTGGCCTGCTTAAACAGATCACGTACCCGGGAAGCACCAACGCCAACAAACATCTCTACAAAATCAGAACCAGACATGGAGAAGAATGGGACATCAGCTTCGCCGGCGACAGCTTTTGCAAGTAAAGTCTTACCTGTTCCCGGAGGGCCAACAAGCAAAGCGCCTTTTGGGATTTTACCACCAAGTTTGGTGTATTTTGAAGGACTTTTCAGGAACTCAACAATTTCTTCAACCTCTTGTTTCGCTTCAGCAAGGCCGGCAACATCTTTGAAATTTGTACTTACCCTTGAGTCTTTATCAAATACTTTAGCCTGTGATTTTCCAACGTTGAAAATATTACCAGCACCACCGCCACCGCCAGCGCCTTTGCTCATTCTACGGAAAATCCACCACCAAATAGCGATGATGATTATAAAAGGTAAGATCCAGCCAATGACCTCTCCAAAATAGTTGGTAACAGTTTCGTATTCGATACTAACTTTTTCTGATTCGGGAAAGTTTTTTTGTACCTCGCGGATATCCTCTACAAAAATATCCACAGGCCCAATTTCATATGAAAAGTGAGGCCCGAACTTAGAAGGGGATGTAAAGCCTTTATTTAGTTTATCGGCATATTTATCGTAACTGGTTTCTTTCAGGTAAATTTGTGCTTCCTTATTGTTGACAACAGAAATCCGGTCAATATCATATTGAGACAACATCGTTTTAACTTCGGACCAGTTTGTTTTTACGGGACCTCCACCAAAACTGAAATATTGAATAGCCAGAAAAACCACAATTACAATTCCATATATCCAATATGGATTGAATTTTGGAGATTTTCCTCCGGGTTTGAAATTACCCAAATTCGGTTTCTGCTTATTTTTATTGTTATTATTTTCTGCCATTATTAATCGTTTTCTGAATTTATTGTTTCTATTGTTGCATCAGCCCAAAGGTTCTCCAGGTTATAAAACTCCCGTGCATCATTTTGGAATACATGTACCATAATGTCTGCATAATCAAGCAAAACCCATATGGAGTTTTTGTAACCATCTTTGTGCCATGCTGTATCTCCTGTTATTTCTTCAACCGTATCTTCAACCGAGTGGGCTATTGCATCTACCTGTGTGGTTGAGTTACCGTGGCAAATGATGAAATAATTACACTCGGAATGATTTATTTTTGTTAAATCGATTTTCGTAATATTTATTCCTTTTTTTCTTTGAATCCCTTCTATTATCGCGTTGATTAATTCTTCGCTATCCCTTACTTTTGGCGTTTTATTCATAAATTGAAATTAGAACTACAAAGATAAATTTTTTAGTTTATTTTAATAGTTTTATACATAACAGGTAATAACCTGAAAATTAAAAAAATAGTTTAAAAAGAACGTCTAAAATAATCAAAATGTGTCAGCTTATCGGACAAACCATAGTTAAAATCAGGAGCACAGAAAGTTCCAATAATTATGCCATTAGCCAAGTGCGTGATAATGAGCTTGAAGAGGGAACTGTCTTTTTGGCATACGAGCAAACTGCTGGTAAGGGGCAAATGAATAATGGTTGGGAAAGCCAGCCAGGGAAAAACCTCACTTTTTCAATTTTGTTGAAACCTGAGTTCCTGGAAATTCGCCATCAATTCATGCTTTCTAAGGTGGTTTGTTTAGGGCTTGAGTCTTTTCTTTCAAAATACCTGAGTGGTGTTAAAATCAAATGGCCAAATGATATTTATATTGAAGACGAGAAGCTTTGTGGAATACTGATTGAAAATTCATTAATGAATGGAGTAATCATACAGTCTGTTGCAGGAATCGGGTTAAATGTAAATCAGAAAAAATTCATTTCTGATGCACCTAATCCAACTTCTCTTCAAATTCTTACTAATAAAGAATATAAACTTGATGAATTACTTGAAGAATTGCTGCGGTTGATTGACTTCTTTTATAGAAAACTGAAAAAAGGTGAGTATGGAGAGATTGATAATTGTTTTGTAGAAAAATTATATCAATTAAATGAATTGAAATGGTATGAGGATGATAAGCATAGCTATCAGGGAGAAATAATAGGAGTAAATGAAATTGGCCAGTTATTGATTCAGGAAAAGAATGGCCCTTTGCATGAGTATCACTTTAAAGAAGTGGCTTACTTGAAGGAAAATCCCAAATTCTAAAATCCAAATGCTGAATTTCCTGCGAAGGCAGGAATCTGTTTCGAGCTATCAGTTTCTTTGCGTAAACTTTGTGCCCGTTGTGGCTAAAAATAGTCAATAATCAATAACCAATAATCAATGACCAATAACCAATATACGAATAGCTAATTCTTACTGATACGGCAATTGAGCCAGCATATCTGCCATGTGATTAATTCCTTGCTCCAATTTTTTACCGGCCATCATTTTTATCATCATGCTCATTTCAGCATGTAGGGTTAATCTCATTTTAGTTTGGTAGGCATTGACCGGTAAAAGCTGAACCCAAAAGGTAATACCAACAGGTAAGCCGCCGGAACTTTCGACTTTTATGGTTTTATGAGGCTCCCGGCTCACAATTCTGATTTCAGCTTGTCCCATTCCAGTAATGTTAAAACGGCAAGAATCATTATCGGACTCAAAATCAGTAATTTTAATTTGAGGAACTTGTTCAGTTACTTTTTCCAATAAACCTTCATTGATGTATTTCGAAAGATTTTCAAAATTCGAAAGGTAATTGAAGATTATTTCCTGATTGTGACCAATGTATTTAATATCACTTACGTATTTGCTGGTACTCATAGCTTATGCATAAAAAATCCCCGGAATAGCCGGGGATATATCGATTTTACAAACTGATTATAAGTTATTTACCCCAATTTGCAGGGTCTTGACGCCATTGATTAAGCGATTCAAGATCAGATTCTTTAATATCCCCTGATTCGAGAGCGACCTCAAGCAATGTTTTGTAACGGCTCAAAGTAGTCAGTTCAATGCCTAAATTCTCAAAGTTTTCTTTAGCTACAGGGAAGTTATAAGTGAAAATGGCAAGCATTCCCAAAACTTCACCACCAAAGTTACTAATTGCCTCTGCGGCTTTAAGGCTACTAACACCCGTAGAAACCAAATCTTCAATAACCACCACTTTATCACCAGCTTTTAAATCACCTTCAATTAAGTTTTCCAGTCCGTGACCTTTTGGTTTAGAACGAACATAAATGAAAGGTAAACCAAGTTCTTGTGCAACAAGCATTCCGTGGGCAATTGCGCCTGTTGCAACCCCGGCAATTACTTCAGCTTGCGGATATTTTTCCTGGATGATTTTTACAAACTGATCGCGTATAAAAGTACGTGCTTCAGGGTACGACAAAACTTTACGGTTGTCGCAGTATATCGGGGCCTTCCATCCGGATGCCCAGGTAAATGGGTTTGATGGTTGGATTTTTATTGTGTTAATTTGTACCAGTTGTTTAGTAACTTCTAAATAAATTTCTTGCATAACGTATCTCTTTTTTTCAGAATTCTTGACAAATGTACAAAGTTTTTTTCAATGACCATGTGTTGTGTTTTTGCGATAAAAACAAAATTTCACCTAAAAATAACAAATTGCAAGTTGTTGAAATAGAGGGGATTGTCGATTTTTTCAATCAGTTTCCCGAGAATAGTTTTATGGAACTGTCTGATAACTTGTGCGTTGTTTGTTCTGATCTTGAAAATGCGTGGAAGGGTTTCCGTGAAGAAGCAAATGAAATACCTGCTGCTGGAGGAATACTCACTAATTCAGAATCCGAGTTATTATTTATTAAAAGATTTGGGCGGTGGGATCTTCCAAAAGGGAAAATTGAAGAAGGTGAAACAATTGAGCAGGCTGCTGCTAGAGAGCTTGAAGAGGAGTGTGGGTTGAACAATGTGAGAATTGTGAAATCGTTACCATCAACATATCATCTTTATTTTTCACCTTACCTAAAACCTGGGAATAACTTAGTTTTAAAAGAAACTTTCTGGTTTGAAATGATTTATGATGGAAACGAAAAGCCAACGCCACAAATCAGTGAAGGTATTGAGGAGGTGAAATGGTTTTCAAAAAATAAGCTGGAAAAAATATACAAATCAACCTATAAAAACCTGGTTGAATTGCTTGACAATTACCTTGCCTGATTTCTTAATTCCTCCATGCGTTTTTTCTGAAGGAAAACACCCACTTGTTTTCCCAAACCATCAAGTGGATTATTGGCAGGAGAATAAACAAATTTGCCATTTTTGTCGATCAGAAACGAAGTTGGAAAACTTTTCACTTTCCAGCTTTTAGCAACCTTATCATTGATTATAAAAAAATCGCCAAGCCAGTTTTGCTTTAAGATTTGATCCTGTTGCCCTTTTTCTTCATCAAGGATCAGGTTAACAACTTTTATTTCTTTTTTTACTGCGTCAGGTAATTTCTTAAGGGCGTCTAAATGCTGTCTGCAAATTGGATTGGAAACCCTGGTAAAATGAAGATATACAATCTTATCCTGGTATTCAGAAAGTGAATGTTTTATATCATCAAAATCTAAAAATGACATGTTTGGAGCCAGTGTTCCAACCTGTAGATGAGTTAGTTTCTTTTCTAATCTTTTAGCAATTAGTTTGTGCTTTGCAGGCCAGTTTCCAGTTTGAATTTTGCCAAGCATTGAGAGCAAACCTTTTTGAGAAAACTGACCTTGGTGAAAGGCATCATGGATTGACCTTAAAATAACTAATTGTGCGTTTTCGGTGTTTAAATGATGTTTTACTTTTAAATAGTTTTCAATTTCTGAAATGTTAGAGCTGCCAAGTAATTTCCTGAACTCGTTTCCATTAACAGAATTGCTTAGCTGTAAAAAGAAGTTGGAATAAGTACGGTTAAATAAATTCTTACAGGGGGAGATGTTGAAGTTTAGTGTTTTATTGAAATATTTCGTTATAAAGTCTTCATTCTTTCCCTGGTGCAAAGCATATTCAGGAAAGGCCAGTCGATAAAATTTATATTCTTCAAAAAATGAATTTGAACCAGAAGGAAATTGAGATTTTATTTTCAATCGAATAGAATCAACTGCTGCAGCTGACTTGTTTCTGTAAATTTGAGTGAAATAGGGTCGCTCAGCTTCCTGGTAAGATTTTTCAAATTCACGAATTTTTCGATTTAGTTCATCTTTAACAGGATCTTTTACAGCCAAATGAACATGGACAGGCTTAAAAAAAGGATTGTGACGTTGACTGTTTGTTATTTCCTTTCGTGGGGGAAAGATAATATCGTAAGTTTTTCCGGGGACAAGATAAATGTTTGCAGAATAAGAATCAAAGTCTGCAAAAACTTGTGTTATGTTTTCAATCTGAACAGTTGTTTTGAAGTTTCCTTCGGCATCGAACCTGATTGTAAACAGGCTTACTTTTTCTTCAGAAACAGGATCGGAGAATTGATAAAAGGTTATTTCAGAACTGGCATAATCAGGAGCACTTCCGGTAATGGTTGTTAAGCCAGAGGCAGAGGCTACAACCTGATTGAGAAGAATAAAAAATAAAAAGCTCAGGTTAATCTTCATGATCATTAAATTCTTCCATGTTCAAGCCATCAGGTAAGAATTGGCTGGCATCACCTCCGTGCCTGATAATGTCCCTAACGATTGATGAATTTACAGGTGTATGTTCGGGCATGGTTAATATGAAAACGGATTCAATTTCGGGATGCATCTTTTTATTGACCTGGGCTATGGCCCGTTCGTATTCAAAGTCAGATGAAGTTCTGATACCTCTTAAAATATATCGGGCATTGACCTTTTTACAAAAATCAACGGTTAAGCCTTCATGACTTTGTACGTCTACGTTCGGCTCGTCTTTAAAAACTTGTTTTATCCAGCGAAGTTTATTTTCAAGTTTAAAGAAAGATTGCTTGTTAGTATTTACACCAATCATCACAACTACTTTGTCAAACATCGGCAATGCCCTTCTTACAATACTTTCATGACCAATTGTAAACGGATCAAACGAACCGGGAAATATAGCAACTCGTTCCATGATTTCAATTTGGTTATTGCTTCAAAGATAACGTATAATTTAACAGATAAGTTGTGCCAACGGAAAATTCCAAATCTCAAATTCCAAAATCCAATTCTTCCAGCTTCTGGCTTCAAACTTCCAGCTTATTCTATATCCTTTGCCTTGTTTGCGCCTACAAACAGAATATTCCCAAGATCGTTAAAGCCTTCAAAGAATTCGAAACTACCTTTTAGCATTTCATTTCGGAAACCGATTAGTGTTAAATCTGCATCTTCAGAGTATGATGAAATAGTAGCTTTTCGTTTTCCTTTTTCGTAAGGCACCATTTCAATATTGGCACGGCTAATAGGTAACCGTCCGTCTTTTACAAGGTCCAGTAACTGTTGACGTTTATCTTCAACATGCTCTTTAGGGTAAAGTGCAAAAATCTTGATAAAACCTTTTTTCCAGTCAGGATGCCCTAAAATGATATACCCAAGCAGGATCATCAGGTTGGCATTTTCAAAATCATCCGGCCTGATCCAAATGTGCATTTCCCGTTTATAACCAAAACTTTTATAGGAAGTATCCAAAATGCAAACATCAAACCCGGCAGATTCCATCATCTTGTAGTTTGGAAGAATCTCTTTCAATGTTTCTGGTTCTGTTCTTGAAAATTCAAAAAGAATCAGATTGTTTCCCTTTCCAGAAATACCTGAGAGCTGAACAACCTGTGCAATTGCAGAGGTGTAAGATGGAGAAATAATCGTATCGAGGTAAACCCGGTTTTTACTTCCATGGGAAAGGTGAATCAAGCGCTTCAAAGCATCTTTTGATTCCTGGTTAGTTTCTTCGTTCAAATAACCTTTTATGAAATGAATGTAAGTTCCGAAACCGTATTTAAAAGAAATCCAACGCATGACATCAAAAGCACTTCTGCGTTTAAAGGTATCGTGTGAAATGCATACGCCAAATGGGCGCCAGCTAACCTCCCGGTCCTCTTTGTCAGCACGCTGGGCAAAAATCTGCAATTGCCTGCTCATCTGGAATACAACTCCTCTGAATAGTTTGTTCAAACCTCTTTTTTCATTTCTGTAGAAGGTGATTACCCAATAAACCATTGACATGATTACGATAGAAAGGGCTGCATAAGGTGCATTCATTTTAAACATGATCCATAATGAAAATAAAGCACCAATTGCTGAAATGTACCACTTTGACCGGAAAGTTGGACGATATGCAGGGTCTGCAGCAAAATGTTCCAATAACGAAACCATACAAATTGCCCCGTAAGTTACCATAAAGAACATGGAAATGATTTGCGCTACAAAGTTAATGTCTCCAATAATAATGAAAACAAAGGCAATAAGAATGGTAATCAGAGACCCATTAATGGGTTCATTATCTGATTTTTTACCTTTTGCTGCCCACAGGTTTATTTTTTTCTGAGGAAAGATATCATCATGGCCAATGGCTTGTAAAGTCCGGGGTGCCACCATAATTGAACCCAATGCTGAACTTAAAGATGCAGCCGCTAACCCAATAGGAATAATTGGTCCCCAAAGGGCGATGCGTTGCATAATAAGCTGGTCGGCAACCAGATCTTCCGGGCTGGCCGAAACTGAAAATTTGTAGGCTGCAGCTATATAAACCAACATGCCTGCAACAGTAGCCCATAATGTTCCCTGTGGGATTGATTTCTTGGGGTCTTTTAAATCACCGGAAAGCCCAAGCCCTGCAGCTAAGCCTGTAAAGGCAGGGAAAATAATGGTAAAAACAAAAAAGAAACTTTCGTTATTCGCAATGCTTGATTGAAAATTGATTGATTCCGGCTTGATTGGCGAGTTGCCCATAAAGAAGAATAGCAATGAAGCCAGTAAAATTGCAACTACAACATACAGGGCCTTCATGCCCATGTTTGCCCCTTTTATCAAAATAACTATGGATAAAACAGCCATTGTAGGGATCGAAATCCAACGACGGTCAGCTATTTCAAAGTTATATTCCTGATTTAAATAATTGATTACGGGTTCGAAAGCCTCACCAAAAGCAATAACATAAAAAGCAACCGAAATAGCTTGCGAAAGGAATAATGCAATACCAATCGCCCCTCCAACATTCAGCCCAAACGAACGGGAAATGATATAATAAGCACCACCTCCCTGCACGCGCTGATTGGTCGCAATTTCAGCAACTGCAAAGGCCGTGGGAATAGTTACAATATGTCCCAAAAGGATGATTCCAATTACCCCGAAGAAGCCAATTTGACCAACTGCCCAACCAAAGCGCAAGAAAAGGATTGCACCAAGAATAGTGGAAAGCGCCGTTAAGAAAACAGGCATGGTGCCAAACTTGGCCTGATTGTTTACCAATGATTTCGACATAAACGAGTTTTCCCCAAAGTTAAGTGATCAGCTGGAAAATCAAAATATCAATGTTTTTATTTCGTTTTATTAAGCGATAATATCATTGAATGATTTTTTACTAGTTTTGTTTTCATCAAAAAAAACAAACTCTGAAATGAAAAAAACACTATCAATTATAATTCCTGTTTATAATGAGGAAAGAACTATTACTCAACTTTTAGATAAAGTATTGGAAGTTGAATTGAAATATGAATTTCAGAAAGAACTGATAATTGTTAACGATTGTTCCACAGACGGTAGTTCTCAAGTCATTGATAGTTATATTGAAAGCAATAGTTCTGTGAATATTCAGTTTTATCATCAACCCAAGAATATGGGTAAGGGTGCTGCTCTTCACCGGGGAATCAAAGAAGCAAAAGGGGATTACTTAATTATTCAGGATGCTGATCTGGAGTATGACCCACGAGAGTATAACGATCTATTAAAACCTGTTGCCGAAGGATTTGCAGATGTTGTTTATGGCTCACGCTTTATGGGTAACAATCCGCATCGAATTCTCTTTTATTGGCATTCAATTGGAAATAAAATCCTGACAGGTTTCTCAAATATGTTTACAAATTTGAATTTAACGGATATGGAAACCTGTTATAAACTTTTCAGGTCTGATTACATAAAAAGTTTGAACCTGAAAGAGAAAAGATTTGGATTTGAACCTGAAGTAACAGCAAAAATTTCCAGGATACCAAAAATTAGAATCTATGAAGTAGGAATATCATACTATGGCAGAACCTACGAAGAGGGCAAAAAGATTAATTGGAAAGATGGGATGCGTGCTTTCTGGGTAGTTTTTAAATACAATTTATGGTCAAGAAAATAAACCAACCACATCTGTTTAAAGACGAGGTAGGGCATTCAACTCTTGAAAGTATTGCTTCTGCAGGAAAATTCAACAGATGGATGTATGAGACGATTACTCAGTTTTGTAATGGTGAAACTCTTGAAATTGGTGGGGGAATTGGAAATATATCTCAATGTTTTCTTTCCGATAAAAAGAGTCTTACGATTACTGAGCTTCAAGAAGAATATTGTGAAATTGTAAGAGCTAATTTGAGTGAAAATCCATATTTGCATGATATAATAACTATGGATATTATTGATCCAAATTTTGATGAAAAACACAAAACTCTTTTTCAAAAGTTTGATGCAGTTTTTGCATTAAATGTAATTGAGCATATTAAGGATGATTCTTTAGCTATTCGTAATTGCAAAAAATTATTAAAATCAGGGGGGAAGATGATAATTTTGGTACCTGCTTTTCAATTTCTCTTTAATTCGTTTGACAAAGCTTTAGGTCATTTCAGAAGATATAAGAAAAAGAGTTTGGTATCACTGTTTGAGAAGAATGAATTAGAAGTTGTTCATGAGCAATATTTCAATTTTGTTGGAACTTTAGGCTGGTGGGTTAGTGGCAATTTATTGAGGAAGAAAGTTGTTCCGGAGGGGCAAATGAAACTGTATGATTTTTTCGTTCCGGTAATTAAGATAATTGATTTTTTTACCAGGGGATTTGTGGGGCTTAGTGTTATTGTTGTGGGTAAAAAAGAATAATAATAGTAACCAAAATAGATTAATTGTGGGTTTCCTAAAAGATCACATTTCTTTTAGCCTGGCAATAAAAATTGTGATATTGTTTTATTTGTCCGGCTTCATTTTTAATGTTACCTATAAGTTTTTTGAGAATAAAGAAGCTAAGTATTATATAATGAGCTCCGATACGGAAGGCTATTACCAATACTTGCCCTATGTGCTTTTAAAGGAACAAGAACAGATTAAAAATATGCGGTGGACCATTGAGTATGAAAATGGCAACCGGTTAAATGTTTTTACTTGTGGCGTTGCAATTATGCAACTTCCATTTTTTTTAATGGCTCACTTTATTAGTTGGTATTTTGATCTTGAAACAACTGGTTACACACCGGTATATTTTATGTTTGTGTTTTTTTCGACACTTTTTTATGTGCTTGTTGGACTAATTTTTCTTTATAAGGCTTTGCGGCGAATTGTAAATCAACGATATGCTTTACTCACAACTGCCTTGATTTTTTATGCTACCAATCTGTTTTATTATACAATCATGTCTCCGGGGATGTCTCATGCATATTCCTTCAGTTTAATATCGATTTTCATTTATTTTGTCCCCCTTTTTTATCGAAATCCAAATCTGAAAAATTTATTGGGTGTAATTGTTCCATTCGCACTGGCTGTTTTGATCAGGCCAACAAATATCATCATTGGCCTTTACTTCGTCTTATTTGATATTGGATCATGGAAACAGTTCTCGGAACGTCTTATATTTTTATTCAAACGGTGGTATTTAATTGCTTTGATGGCAGTTGTAGCTTTTGTAATTTTTATACCACAGATGTTGTACTGGAAATATGTAACAGGTAATTACATTGTTTATTCATATCAACAATTTGGATTTGATAATCTTAAATCACCCTTTATATCTACAGTATTGATTGGTGCTAGAAATGGATTATACATATATACGCCAATTATGCTTGTTGCAACATTGAGTTTGCTGTATCTGGTATATAAGAAAAAATTGAGCGCAATTGGGATATTACTGATTATGGCAATTATTGTTTACGTAAATGGAAGCTGGTTTATGCCAACTTTTAGTGCAGCAGCAGGGTATCGTGCTTTAATAGAGTATTTCCCGTTAATGGCTATTCCTTTGGCCTTTCTTGTTCAGCAAATCCTACAATATAGTTCAGCTTGGAAGAAGAAAGCTTTTATGGCGATGATATGTTTTTTTGTCGTTTATAATTTGCTTTTTGCATTTAAATATTCTCATTGGCTTTGGTGGAATACTGAATGGCAATGGTCTCATTTTTCCCGTTTGATCAATTTTTAAGAGATGAAGAAAAATATTCGCATTTATAAAAAGTTGATTCCAGAAGTAATAATCACACTTATATTTTTAGTTACAGGGCTTGATTATGCGGGTAGAACAATAACCGGAGACGGTAAAGGATACTATGAATATTTACCTTCAATCTTTATTTATCACGATTTTGTTCGTTTCAACAACAATGAAACCCCAAACGAGAAATTTTTGAAACGAACGGAATCTTTCGGGTTTTACGGGGAGCAAGATGGAAAATATGTAAATCGATATGCCTGCGGTACAGCTTTGCTTCAAAGTCCTTTTTTCTTTTGTGGATGGTTTTTCACAGAGATGCAAGGTACTTTTGAAGACGGTTACCAAAGGCCATTTCATAAAGCAATATATTATGCTGCAATTTTTTATCTTTTCCTAAGCTTGGTTTTTCTACGAAAGTTGCTTCAACTTTATAATATCGGTAGAGCTTCGATTATTTTTACCCAAATCTTATTGGTTTTTGCCACCTCTGTTACTCAATACGCTACGTCAAACGCTGCGTTTAGTCACATATATTCTCTTTTTGCAATTTCAGCTTTCCTCTTTTTTGTAAAATACTTTTTTGAAACCTATAAAAGAAGTTCATTCCTATTCGCATGTTTGTTTTTGGGACTTGTAATAATCTTACGACAAGTAAATGGCCTGATTATTTTTGTAGTGCCCTTTTTGGCAGGTTCATGGATTAACTTTAAAAAGGCTTTTTGCCTTGTTTTTAAGAAACCCGGAAATCTTTTGGGTGGACTGCTCTTATGTCTGTCAATTATCTCGATTCAGCTGTTGACCTGGTATTTACAAACCGGTAAGTTTATAGTTTATTCGTATGAAGGCTATGGCTTTGATTGGTTAGATCCTGAAATCATTAAAATTTTGTTTAGCTACCGGAAAGGGCTTTTTGTGTATACTCCGATTTGTTTGATAAGTCTTGTCGGATTGGTATTGTTAGCTGTCAAAAAACAATATTTTGAAGCATTTTCCTGGCTTGGATTTTTTCTTCTGTTGACTTATGTTCTATCATCTTGGTGCTTTTGGTTTTATGGGCGCAGTTATGGGCTTAGAGCTTATATTGACTTTTACGCTGTTTTTTTTATTCTTATTGCTTTTACTATAAACCAGGCAAAGCGTTGGAGCAAATTAGGTTTGGTTGCGATTGGGGTGTTCGCAATTATTTTAAATATTATCCAAACTTACCAATACAAAACTTACATTTTGCATGGAGCGGAAATGAACAAAGAAAGATACAGGAAGATTTTCATGAAAACAGATGAGCGCTATCAAGGTATTTTCTTTAATCAACCTTTGGATGAAGATAGTTACGATGAAATTGTGTGTTTAGATCTCGATGATATAAATCTTGAAGCAAACAAACAAAAGGAATTCCTTAGAATTGGGGAAACCGATTCAATAAGAATTCAGCATATTAATGTGATTCAACTTAGCTTTAAAAATCAATTTCAACATGAGGAAGATTCCAGGGTTGCAATTACTATTGATGATGAAACCGGAAATAATAAATTTTTTCATAGACCCCATATTATTCACTTTGCCCAAGATTATTTTAATAAAGAACAAATCGGTGTATATAACTATTGGATACCCAAAATTGAAGGTGTTGAAGAATGCAGCCTAAGGCTTATCCTGGTTGCAGGAGAAAATGGAGTAGAAATGAGAAACGTTTGTGTTAAATTATTTTCAAAGAAAACAGTCTCTTAATTGCTTAGCTGTTTTGTTAGTGGAAAATTATTGAACAGATCAAAACCTTCAGGATTTTTAATAAGAACATTTGCATTCTCTGGTTTAATTAGTAAATCGTCAATAGTTATATATTTCCCCTGGACAGTAAGTTGATAATTAAATCCCTTTTGGGCATTGATTTGGGTAGATATTCTAACCCAGTTCTTGTAAATATCATGAACCTGTCGATTATTTAGCTTGGTGTTTTCAACAAGCTCGTTATTCTCGTTCAAGGTATGTAGAATTGGTTGGGGCATGTCGTAACGTCTGGTGTCAAAATAAAGCCAAAACGATAGATTAACCTTGCCCGAATCAACTGGTAACTTATCATTAAATACTTCAATTTCTCCCCGGCGTTTATAAATGGCCCCTTCTGAAGAGAAGCTATTTTCAGATTCATGTTCATTAAAATCATCGTAATAGATAAGCCTGGAAGGTGTATCTGCGCAAATAGTTCCTTCGCATTTTAATTCAGGTATCAGGTATTCAACATGGTTCAACCAGTTTTGATGACTTGTTTTAAAAACAGATACAGGAAGAGTTGACATCGAAATGTATTGGTCTTCCCAAAAAATACTTGCATGAGATTGAAGCCATTTTTCCTGCTCATTCATTTTATGTTTGGTGCAAATCAACAACAATGGCTTTTCATTCATATCGTCCAAACGAGTTTTTCTTATCGCAGAATCTGCTAACATTTGAATACTGCTAAGAGCTTGCGAGAATGAGAGCCTGGGAGAAAAACTTTGAACGATTGGGATTCCCGTGTGATATGAACATTTCATCGCTTCAACTAAGGCCGTTGTGCCATATTCGAATAGAAGTTTATCGCCGCAAGTACTTGCGAAAGGAAGAGATAATATAGCTTGAAATTGATTCAGATCGATATTAGATTCTTCAAACCTGCTGGAGTAGCCATAATCTTGTGTTTCTAATTTGTCATTCTTATTGAATAGGTTTTTAGTTGATCGTTTTACGTTTAAGCTGGCATCATAAAGCCAAATTCCAATGACGGCAACAAGTAATATTGCTGATAAAGCCTTTTTGTGATTTATTTTCTGAAAAAAACTGTAGAAAAAATAAGCTGAATAAATCGTGAATATGTAAAAGAAAATCCAGCTAAAACGGCCGAGTGCTCTAAACTGTTTTACGGGAGGAAGAAGTTCAAGTAAAATACCCAAACCCCATTTAAAAGGGAAACACATGGAGAAAAGCAAAACCAATGTTCCGGCAATTAAATAGGGGTGAAAAGCTTTTTCCTGGAAATAGATTGACCATGATCTCTTTTTCTTACTGATTAAATTATATAAAAAATGCAATACAATGGATAGGGCCAATATAGCTGCCGGTAATCCAATATAAGCTCTTCCTTCCCATTCAAAGTTTGTATTGTATCGTCCAAAAAGATAATCTGTTGGAAAGAATATACTCTGGATTGATGCATGATACTTATAAAATCCATAGGGGTTGTATGGTCTGTCATCAACCCAATCGGTAAAACCTACCAGTCCTTTAACAAGTAAAATTGGAATTATCGCCAAAATCAAGAGTTGCAGTCCTGACTTTAAATAACCATGTAACTGCTTCCTGTTTAACCAAATGTCCGCAATTAAAACTCCAAATAGAAAAATGGCATAAAAAGCAGCAAAATATGCACTAATAAATCCACCAACAGTTCCCGATAAAACAAGCAAGAAGCCCCAAAACCATTTTTTTTCTTCACGCCATCGAATTAGTAAATACCAAAACATTGGAATGAAGAACCAATAAACCATTTCAAAATGACCATGAATACGATCAAACTGAGGGTTCATAAACCCAATTAGCAAAGCAATAATAATGGAATACCATGCAGGCAGTTTAAACCTTCTTAAGATCAGGTACAAAAATGGCATGGCTATTAAAAATGAAAGGATCATTGATAGATTTAAGATGGCAACACCAAAGTTTGCAATTGGGTAAATGTACTTATCTACAAATTTGAGTATGGTTACGTAAAGTGGATGCGAATTGATGTATTGTAAATGATCTCCATAAGGATAGTTTATGCCATCATGTTTAATGCCAGAGTCATGTTTTAAATAGTAAGAAAAGTTATAATAGCTTTTTAGCGGGTCAATAGATTTTGAGAATAGAATTCCGTTCGGATGCTGGAGGACTGGTTTAAAAACAAGAAACAGAATTACAGCGGTAACTATTGTTAGGAGTGTTATCGAGACAGCATTCTTTTTCATATATGTTGGTTTGTGTAAAAATATTAATTTCTGGATAATAACGATTCTGCAATCTGGTTTTTTTGTCGATTTAAGTTGTCAAAGATATTTTCTTCTAAATCCTAAAATGTTTATAGTGAACAATATATAGGGTTAGGGTTTAATATTTAGGGTAACTTTTATATCGTCAAGGTAAACGGCTTCTTTTGATGTATTGTAAAAGTAGGTATTTAGGCTTTCTGTTCCCCTGAATCTTTTTGGAACATATAATTTATATTCAAAATCATCCCAAGTCTCAAGCTTGTTAAAATAATCTCTGCAAGGTACAGTGTATAGAAATCGTTCCTCGTTAATATTGATAAGGTCAATGACTAGCCGCGTCCTGTTTTTTTTCCCGATTTGAAAATACTTGCAGGAAACAACGATTGAATTTAAATTATCAGTGAATTGTGGTATTGAATCTTTCCTGTAAACAGGACTGGATCTATATTCCCTGTTTATTTTTGAAGATTTATTGCTGGAATAAGCCAATTCTTCTGTTACAGAATTTTGTTTCCAGAATGGGTACTCACCCTCCAGATTGTTAAAAGTTGTAATCGCTGTGCAAGTCACGGTGTCATGCTTTTGATGGAAACTTGCTTTAATCACCCGATCATTATTTTCATTGTTCGTATAAATGGTATCATAAGACACTTTTAAGTTCAATGATTCGGATTGATTAGTCAGTTCCTGCTGTAATAAATGTGTTCTTCTACCTGGGGTAGAAAAAAGGTAAACAGGAGTATTTTCGTTAAATATTTTATCAATTTCCGCATCTCTGGTGCGAAAATGTTTAATTGGTCTATTATCTCCTTCATATGTAAGGATACAGGGATTTAGCTTCATGTAGTTTTCAGTGAAATCATTTTTTCCAGCTACGTAACTAATTCCCCAAAGTAACCCATTGATTTCAAAAGGGCCTGAAATCCATCCCGGCTCAAGAAACCAAAAATTGCCTGAAGCAATATTATTATCAATAAAGCGTCTGGTTTCCAATCGTTCTTTTTGCTTTTGCTTTGTAAATTCTTTGAAGTTATTCAAATCCCCAATGATTGGGATGAAGAGATATCCAAAGACAACGATTGCTATGAATGTCTGTAGTAATTTGTTTAATTTGCTGTAATATGAAAGGAACTGCAATGCCAGGAATGTAGCAATTCCTGATATCCCAAGTGTTGGTATTAAATAGTAACTTTTAAAGTTCTTCGAAATCATTATTACCATCAAGATGGAAGCAACAAGGAATCCAGCAAAAAAAAGAGCTTTCTTTCGGTTTTCTTTTTTTCCCTTTTTAAAAAGCAGATATAAAAAAACAGAAGCAAGTGCAAATGCAAAAAAACAAAGGAAATTTTCACCGTATTCGTATAGCTTTCCAAAAGTTGATAAGAACATTTCTGAATCGATTATTCCTCTTTCTCCTCCTCCGTAAGTCCCTTTGTTGAGAAAAAGTTGAAGTATAAACTTTTTGGCATTCCCGAATTTATCAATTACGGGCAGAAAGGATAAGAATGCAGCGATAAGAAAGCTACTAACATATCTGATCCAGTATTTATAATTCAAAATTAGGGGAGGAATAAAAGCGATTACTACGAAATTAAATTTGGCAATAAATCCAAACCCTAATATTAACCCGGAAAATATGGCATATTTCCGTTCAGAAATTTCGTTGTATAAAAACAAGATTGTATAAACTGAAAAAATAAAGGCCACCAATGGTAATAGCCTGTCAACAATGAACCTAAGTTGCATAGATAACACAATCTCAGAAAGAAAATAGGTGCCCTGAATGAAAATCATTGCAGTAATGCTCTTGGTTTTATCAATTATTTTCTTCCCTCCCCAGATTAATATCAGAGATGATAATCCAAGCATGAACATTGAGCATGCCTTGAGGTAGAAATCCGGACGTGTTATTACATCATCAATAATATTTCCCTGACCGAATAATAAATGAGAAAGCTTTATAAATACACCCGTGAGCACCAAAAAAGGGGTTCCGGGATGGTCAGTAAATCCTATGTTTTTAAACTGAAAAGTTGAGATGTTTAATCCATTAAGTAAATAAACATATTCTCCATCAATCCCGGTTAAAGATTTGTGTCCGTCTGCTGCTCCAAGGTACAAAAGGTAGAATACCATGAAAATAGGTAATATCAAAGAGATCAAAAAGTTCCTCGAAAAAGTGTATTTTCTGTATTTAAAAATCATAACCAGTTTCTTTCGTAGGATTCATGTTAATTCTATAACTTAAGACCATCTTTTCTTTTTTTACTTTCAGATACCGAGTATTCCAGAAGGATTTCAATGATGGGAGTGGGTTTGACTTCCATGTAGATCTGGTATGAAAACAAGGATTTGTTTAAAAAAATAAGAAACCGGTTTATTGCAATCATCGATTTTCCAAGCCAGTTGACTCCTACGGCTTTTGGAAAGGGAGCCGGAATTCCTCTGACTTTTTCGATTGTATAGCCGCACTGGCGAAAGATGGTTTTCATTGTTCTGAAATTAAAAAGTCTCTTATGGGTTTTATCTAAGATTCCTTGCTTCCCGTAATTGAACTGTCCAAAAAGTAACTGTATCCTTAAAACAATAAAAGCAATATTCGGAGAAGTTACTATTATTTTGGGTTGGTTTAGTCGCGCTTTTTCCCTGAGCTTATCCAGGAATCCTTCAGGATCTGCAAGGTGTTCTATAATATCAAGCATTAAAATGGTATCAAATTCTGATAAATCAAAATCAAATGATGTAAAATCCAGATCTTCTTGATAAAACAGGTCATAACCGTCAGGATTTTCAAGATTGCAACGATCAATTCCGGCTACAAAACAGGATTTCTTTCTTAATTCATGCGCAATCCTTCCTTGTCCTCCTCCAATATCGAGTACTTTTGAATTCTTTTCAGTATTATCGATGGCAAGGGTATGCGATGACAAGTAGTCTAGTTTTAATTGATATTCCTCAGATGGCGGAGTAACATCAAATTCCCTCTTATAAAAAATGGATAAATTATGAAGATGTACTCCAATTGAATCCTTTAAAACATTCCAGGCATAATTTATTGCATTTACCCGGTAAATTTCTTCACCATAGTATGTGGTGATGGGAATTTCTTTTATTTTTTTTCGAGCCAGTAAAAGCTGGATAATGATTTGTGTGTCAAAATGAAAATCGTTCGAATTTCTTTTAAACGGTATTTCTTTTAAGGTATTTACTGAATATGCACGGAAGCCTGAATGAAATTCAGTAAGCCCGGTTCCCAATAAAAAGTTTTGAAACCGTGTAAGTAGTTTATTCCCCTGATAACGAAGGAAAGGCATCCCTCCTTTACGTGCATTTCCTTTAACCAGCATCCTCGAGCCAAAAACTGCTTCATACTTTTTACTAAATACCGGGGATATTATTTCTTCAAGCATTTCGGGTGGATATTGCCCATCACCATGAAGAACAACGATTACCTCAAAACCGTTTTGAATTGCATATTCGTAACCAAGTTTTTGGTTTCCACCATATCCTTGGCTGGAAGGGTTGAACAGAACTTTGAGGTTAATATCTTGGTTGAGGTTTTTGAAATCATGAGCTTTTTCAAAAGTCTTATCTTTTGAAAAATTATCGATAATTAGGATTTCATAGTCATAGATTTCAAAAATATTTTCAGGTATTCGGTTTAAAACCCCTTCAATCTTTTCTTCAGCATTCTGGGCAACGATAAAGATCAGCAATCTTTTTTTTGACTTCTCTTGCATCACCTCAATTATGTATTTTTTCGGTATTAAATAATTCGTTTTTTACTCCCCACTTTTGCAACCTGTAGCGTATTGATGTAGTTAGAACCCCAATCCCATAAATACTGCTATTCTTCAAATTAATACTTGATGCATCATCAAAATATTTGGTGGGGCAGGTGATTTCTGCAATTTCATATCCGGCATACCAGATTTGTGCCAGCATTTGGTTGTCAAAAACAAAGTTATCTGAGTTTGCATTGTAGTTCACTTTCTCAAGTACTTCTCGGGAAAATGCCCGGTAGCCTGTATGGTATTCAGATAGTTTTGCATTCATCAAAATATTTTGGATAAGTGTCAGAGTGCGATTAGCGATGTATTTGATTAATGGCATTCCTCCTTTTAAAGCACCTTTGCCCAAAATACGTGACCCTAATACAACATGATAAAGTCCACTGGCAATCAGGTTGCTCATGGCCGGGATTAGCTTTGGCGTATACTGGTAGTCGGGGTGGAGCATAATCACGATATCAGCTTCAAGTTCCAATGCTTTATTGTAGCAACTTTTTTGATTTCCGCCATAGCCCTTGTTTTGATCATGCCTGATGATGTGTTTTATCCCAAGCTGTTTGCCTACTTCAACCGTTTCATCATTGCTATGGTCATCAACAAGAATAACATCATCTACAATGGTAAAGTCAATTTCATTATAGGTTTGCTTAAGGGTTTTTGCAGCATTATAGGCTGGTAAAACAACTATAACTTTTTGGTCGTGTATCATATAGTACGATGGGAATATTAGATTCTATTAACAAAAATAGAACTTTAATTGGATAGACATTATAAATCTTAACTAAAGTTCGAAAAAGAATTTATCAGCTGTATTATTCGTGGAGTATTATCATTTTCATTAACTTAAGAAGTAATTGAAAACGATAAAAAACAGTTGAATACGATTGTTTTTCCATGTTTTCAACTGCATTCAATTGTATTCGTGTATGGATTTAGGCGACTGATTGCTTTGAAAGTTTTGTTTTGAATACTCAGGATTTTCGATTTTAAAAAAATGAAAAAGAAAACCTCTGAAAGACGGTCGGTCAGCCGGGAAACAATTAAACCCGGTTAAATGTCTAAATACGCCATGACAACAACAAAAGACTTTCCGTATTCAGAGGTTTGATAAAAATCAAAATACTCTTAAGCTCAATAGTGTATCTTTCGATGTTTAATAACAACGCTAAAGTGAAAGTTGTTTGCTGAGATTTAAAAAAAGGAAGAAAATCTTTTTAACTGTTTTTGTTAATCAATGGAGTTGTCAAAACTTAAATGATAATAGTATGCTATTGAGTGGAACAATTGGTTTTTTACTCTTCCTCTTCTTCGAGAAGCTATGCTTTATACACAAATATGAATTTAGGGGAAAGCAAGAAAATAATGAATATACAACACTCAATAACCAATGTAGAACTATGAAAAACACA
>JANQII010000034.1 GCA_028282195.1 Prolixibacteraceae bacterium | reverse complement strand
GATTTTGAGATTTGAGAAGATGAGATTCTCGTATTTAAAAAAGTTCACAGATACCTACCCGGATATTTCAAGGATAAGACTTCATTTTCACACAGCCTGTCTTACCCGGTGTTGGGATATGTGGCGGAGGACAAGGCGAAACCGGTAGGTCAATTAAAATATGGTACATTCTTTCGCCGCAAAGGAAAACGTTTCTCTCGGGATAAGCAGTTCTCAGTCACCTGTAACCTGAAAACCCGTAACCCGTAACTTACGTGATGGAATCAAGTATCCAATCCCGGTTTTCAGTCTGTACACTGTTTCAGTTGCGAATGACCTAATGACTAATTACCTAATGACCAGTGACCAGTAATCAGTCTTCAGTCCTCAGTCGCAGTTACCAGTCTGCACGCTGCCTTTGTTACGAATGGCCCCAATGATCAACGAAAAACAATATTCCGAAACAGATCCCGGATCTTCGCTACGCTATGTCCGGGATGACGTATTATTGTGGCATCCGCCTTCAGTTTCCAGTTTTCAGTTCTGTATATTGCTTCTACAATAAATGATCTAACGAAATATCCAATAATCAATAATGAATAATCAATCACCAATTATCCAGTGACCAGTAACCAGCATCCAGAACCTAAAATCTAGTATCAAAAGCAAAAAAGCCCTGCGCAAACTGCAACAGTACATTTCAGCTTAACTTCCAACTTATCCAATCAATACTAGAGAAAAAACAAGTGTGTACTTTTTGATCCTGTCTGAAAAATAGCTATGCAGAATCCTGAAATAAGCATGCAGAACTATAAAATAAGTATGTAGAACTATGAAATAATCATGTAGAATATAAAAATAGCTTTGCAGAATGAAAAAATATATATGCAGAATGAAAAAATATAAATGCGGAATTATTCTGCACAAGTCAATTTCTATTCTTCATCATCATTTATTTATTCTGCAGATTCATTTTCGTCACTTTTTCTTCGTTTAGCCTGCCTTTGGGACAATCCTTTTTGCCTCATGTATGGGCTGCAATACCCATATTGCCTTTCGGGCTGATCACGAAATACATATTTCCCACAATCACGAATCTCATCCACCACTTGTTTCAGATATGTGTATGAACGATCCCTTAAATCCTTAATTTCATTTTTTCCAACAGGCAATTGAGCATACAATTCCGGCAACTGTTCTGACAATTCCCTTGCCCTTCCAAGCAAATTTTCCTGAAACGAAATTTGCTGAAGCAAGTCCATATGCTGCTCTCCAAAAACAGCCAGATTATTCAACGACTGAAACAAGGCTGCATACGGGCTCTTCTTTACCGCTCTCTTAAGCTTAACAAGTAATTCAGGTTCATTCCGAAACGCATAACGAAAGCTATGGACCAACAGTTTCTGAACCTCAAAAGCTTCCTTTAACAGGGCTCTAAAGCTCTCCGTATTTTGATTTTTCACCAATCGGACCCGGTTCCACTCCGCCTCCAAATTACGACACAACTCAGTTCGTTTAAGTAAACGTTCAAATATTGACTCCGGCAATCCTGCAGCAATTAGTGCATTCCAATCATCCTTGCTCCATACATACAAATTATCTGCTTCCTGTAAGTATTTGGCTATAGGCATCGATGATCTTTTCAACTGCCGGGCAGGTATTGCCTGCAAGCTTTCAAGCTCCCGGGGTGTTAGTTTATATGTTTGCATAATAGGGGTAATGATATTATTATTCAACGGTTAATATAAAGCTTGTTTAAAATTAAGAACTAAAAATAGCTATAATTGTATGAAATAGTGCTATTTGTTAATGTTTTCAACTGTTCCATTTTTTTCAGCTAACTCACCCTGATCCCGAGTGCCCGGGATCGTCCCTGCCTGCTTCTCTTCAAGAAGCTATGCTTTATACACAAATATGAATTTAGGGGAAAGCAAGAAAATAATGAATATACAACACTCAATAACCAATGTAGAACTATGAAAAACACATCCATTCGGGGTTAATTTTGAATATTGGGTATTCAAAATTGAATATTTTACATTTAAATGTTGATAAAATGGATTGTTATTACCAAATAAAAGATGTGTATAAAAGGTAGCTTCGAGCAGAGAGGGAGAACCTGCCTACCGTCAGGCAGGGAGGGAGGGTCAAAAAAACGAATTGTTTAATTCAATAGCATATATTACCATTTAACTTTTGACAAGCTCATATAAAGCAACTTTTTTCGAAAAAAACAGTACAATAATTTTGAAATAAAGAAAGCTTGCATTAGTTTGCAACCAATCAATATGATAAATCTAACTGTTTTATAATAAATTGTTTTTTTAGTTTTTAGTTTTACAGAAAATGAAACACAACAAAAGCTCAAAAAAGAATTCTAAACATTCTGATTTTGAAAGTGCTGATTCCGGAAACCTCAAAGGCAAATCAGTAAAAAAAGACAAAAGCTCAAAAAGAAGGTTATCCATCTATGATGACTTTGACGAAAACCCCTTAGACTCAGATTTTAACGTTGATGATGATTACGTTGATGACTAAACCACTATACATCGAAAATACATAGGTTTGATTAACGAATGCCTGCCTGTTCGGCAGACAGGAAATTCGTGAGCTTTTTGAACATCATGTTGGAAGCTCGAAGTCCGAAGCTGGAAGTATTTGAGATCAT
>JANQII010000033.1 GCA_028282195.1 Prolixibacteraceae bacterium | reverse complement strand
GTTAATTGAAAAAAAGTGTCACCATTCATGACCTTAGCAAATAGCACTCTTTCATACGATTACAGCCACTTTCAGTTTCTAACTTTAAACAAGTTCATTAAAAAATATTTGCCCATTATTAATCCGTTAGCTATTTTTAGGTCAATAGCAAAACAACTAAAAAACCCCTTAAAAAACACAAGCATGGATACTCTTCAGGAAACAAGTTCAAAAGAAAAAATCAGTGTAAAAATTGAACTATCAAAAGCTTCATTGCAAAACCTATATGAAACGAGCCAATGGACAAAGTTTTTATCAATTGTTGCTTTCATTTTTATTGGTTTGATGATCATACTTGGTTTTTCATTAGGTTTTATAATGTCAGCATTCTCTAACGAAACCATTACTGAAGATTTTCCCGGATATATCTTTGGAATAATCTACCTGGCTGGAGGGCTAATTTATTTTTTCCCAATTCTGTTCCTATTTAAATTTTCATCTTACTTAAAGAAAGCGCTTGTATCTAAAGATGCTGCCCAAATAGATATGGCATTCAAAAATTTGAAATCACATTTTAGGTATGTCGGCATACTTACTATTATTATGCTGGGAATATATGCTGTGGGAATAATGTTTGCACTTATTGGTGGTTTAGCTATGGGATTTGCAAGTTGATCTGAACAAACTACTCTGATTTAGGTTTCTTGTCAATATGAAGTTTGAATATTCATTTGACAAGCTGGATTCTATTTTTGCAATCACGGATTCATTGCAAAAAGATGAAGAATCGTTTTCAGTAAAAACAGGAATTAATAAGATTCTTTGGAACAGGAATGATCAACCGCTAACTATTATAGTTGATGATTTGGAAATCACGCTTCTTCCAAATCAAATTATAACTACAACTTTCTTTCACCATGTTACTTACAACCATAAAGAACTGCCAGTAACTGCCTTCTTATTCAATCGTGAATTTTACTGCATTGTAGATCATGATGCTGAGGTTAGTTGTAACGGGATTTTATTCTTTGGCACCCAGGATCTACCTGTTATTACTATTCCCGAAGAGCAAAAGCATAAATTTGATTTGCTCTGGGAAGTACTCCTTGAAGAGTTTAAAACCAGGGACAACATTCAGGGTGAAATGCTTCAGATGCTTTTAAAAAGGCTCATCATTATATGTACCCGCCTAGCCAAAGAACAGCTTATTGTGAAAAAGCTAAATGATTCGCAAATTGAAACCATCAGGCAATTTAATTTTTTGGTTGATATTCATTTCAAAACAAAACGAAAAGTTAAAGAGTATGCAGATTTAATGTATAAATCGCCTAAAACACTTTCAAACCTGTTTGCTACCTATAACCAAAAGTCACCACAGCAAATTATTCAGGAACGAGTGGTGCTTGAAGCAAAACGCCTGCTTCATTTTACAGATAAGCAAACCCAGGAAATAGCATTCGATCTGGGTTTTGATGATCCTGCACATTTCAGTCGTTACTTTAAAAAGATCGCGAAAATATCGCCGTCAGAATACAAAGAAAGCCACTCACTAAGTGCTTAAGGAAATTTGTACAAGCAGTCGGGTAATTCGTCCTAACAAACTGCATCAATACTGCTTCATATTTGTACTGTGAAATTAAAACATCAAGTAATAACAAATTAAACAGTACAATCATGAAAACATTTGAAGTACCTACACGGGAAAAAGTAAATGAAAACAATCAGGCAATTTTTGATAAGCTAAAAAGTAATCTTGGTTTCGTTCCGAATTTATATGCCACGTTTGCGCATAATGAAACTGCCCTTGGAGACTATCTTAATTTATCTGGAAGAAAAACTACTTTAAGCGGAAAAGAAAAAGAAGTAGTTAACCTGGTAGTTAGCCAGGTAAATAATTGCCAATATTGCTTAAGTGCACATACTGCAATTGGAAAAATGAATGGTTTTACAGACGAACAAATTCTTGAGATCAGAACGGGCTCAGTTTCTTTTGATTCCAAATTAAATGCACTGGCACAGTTTGTAAAAAATGCTACTGAAAATCGCAGCAAACCAGATGAAAAGTACGTAGAAGCATTATTTGAAACAGGATATAATGAAGCAAACTTAGTAGACATTATTATGCTTATCGGTGATAAATTCATTACAAACTTAATCTATGGGTCTACAAAAATACCTATTGACTTCCCGATAGCTCCAGAGCTTGAGCAAGTCAATATCTAATATATATTCCACTGCAAAACTAAAGGGAGCCAAGCGGTTCCCTTTGTTGTATAAAATTCCTAAAGTTTCTTAATAGTGTAACCTTTTATGCATTTTTTTGTTAATATTGTTGCGATGAAGAAAATTGCAGCCATATTTTTTTCTTTTTTTTACTTGGCAATTACTGCTGGAATAGCTTTAAACCTTCATTATTGCCATGGAGAACTTGAATCTGTTCAGTTATTTGCAGAACAGGAAACATGTTGCTGTGGAAGTGATGTTGATTCCAGTACATGCTGCGATGACGATTCGTTGATCGTTAAATTTGAAAATGAACAAATCTTAACAACCAACTTTCAGCTTGGATTCGATATTCCCGTTATTGAACTTACCGTTCTTCAAGAATCATTCGATGAAGCTGAAGTAAGCAGTGATAGTAATTCATTTATTGAAAAAAATAATTCACCACCTAATGAACCGCCTTCCTGGCTGCTTCATTGTTCCCTTGTTTTTTACGGATAATTTTTAATTGAAATCAATTTGTATGCAAATTCTCATTTGCATTAAATAATCATGTTTCAATTTAAAAATTTACCAAAATGAAAACGTTAAAAAACAGATCAATCATCTTCTTATTAATTATTTTATCAATTTCTGTTTTTGCTGATAATAAAGACAAAAAGAAGGTATCAACACTTGTATTTAAGGTTGATGGAGTATGCAATATGTGTAAAAAACGCATTGAAAATGCAGCCTTAATTAAAGGTGTAAAAATGGCAACATGGGATAAAGAAACCCAAAAACTGCAGGTTATTTATCAGCCAGAAAAAACGGATGAGATGACCATTCATAAAGCAGTTGCCAATGCAGGTCACGATACTGAAAAAGTAAAAGCCCCTGACAAAGTTTATGAGAAGATTAATGATTGCTGCAAATATCGCGATGGAGTGAAACCTCATTAAACAATAAAGCTATGAAACAGAAAGGATTGATTTTATTTCTGCTTCTGGCTATTCCCTTTTTGGGTTTAACGCAATCTCCTGCGGAGCTTGTGAAAGGGATTGTTGCAGAAATAAATGAGGATGGAGAAAAGAGCCCGTTAGTTGGGGTTAATATTTTTTGGGAAGGTACTACGATTGGCACAGCATCAAATGGTAATGGTGAATTTGAAATCGAGATCATTACAGAAACCAACAAACTTGTTTTTAGCTATGTAGGCTATGAGAATGAGATTGTTCAGGTTAATAATGAACGATTTCTTGAGATCACATTAAATTCATCCGTTGAACTTGACGAAGTATCTGTAGTGAAAAGGCAAAAAACAACAACTATTTCATTGCTCGATGCTATAAAAGTTGAAAACATGGGTGAAAACGAATTGCTTAAAGCAGCTTGCTGTAACCTTAGCGAAAGCTTTGAAACCAACCCGAGCATTGACGTTTCTTTCACTGATGCTGTTACCGGCACTCGCCAAATACAAATGCTGGGCCTTGCCGGACCAAATGTTCAGTTAAGCCAGGAAAATATGCCCGGGCTGCGTGGACTGGCTTCAATTTATGGGCTAACGTTTATTCCCGGAACCTGGATTGAGGGCATTCAACTTAACAAAGGAACAGGAACAGTAATAAACGGCTATGAAAGTATTGCCGGTCAAATAAATGTTGAACTTCGCAAACCTGAAGAAGCAGATCGTTTGTATTTAAACCTGTTCGCAAATACTGAAAGCAGGCTTGAAGCCAATTTAAACCTGGTTCATCGTTTTAAAGATGAGAAATGGTCTACAGCCATCTTGCTACATGGCAAAGACAACTCTAAAAAGTTTGATCATAATAATGATGGGTTTGTTGACATGCCAACTGGCCATACCGTGACAGCTTTAAATCGATGGAAATATATTGGCGACGAAGGCCTTAGTTTTCAAGCTGGTGTAAAAGTAACTTCATTGAAAAATGAAGGAGGGCAGATGAACTTCCGCCCTGGAGACGCCTTTACGACTAATGCCTGGGGAATGAAAATTGATATTGAGCGCCTGGAAGGTTGGGCTAAAATTGGACATGTTTTTAATGACCAGCCCTGGAAAACCTTTGGTTTTCAGTTTTCAGGTTCAACTCATGAGCAGGACAGCTATTTTGGCTTAAATGATTACGATGCAAAGCAAAACTCGTTTTACGCCAATTTCATTTACCAAAGTATTATTGGGAACTCGAATCATCAATTTAGAACCGGGCTAAGTTTTCAATACGACAAATTTGATGAACAATTGAACGGTAGCAATTTCGACCGAAAGGAATCGGTTCCGGGTGCATATTTTGAATACAGCTTTTTGCCTACTGAAAGTTTCAGCTTAGTTGCAGGCTTAAGAGCTGATCACCACAACTTATTTGGTACATTTCTAACACCCAGATTGCATATTCGTTATGCCATGGCTGAGTTAGCCGTTTTACGCCTTTCTGCTGGTCGTGGACAACGAACTGCCAGTGTCATTTCTGAAAATAGTGGGATTTTAGCAAGCTCCCGTCAAATTTTAATTCAAGGTAACAGAGATGGAAAACCTTACGGGTTTAATCCCGAAGTTGCCTGGAATTTGGGAATGAACTTTACCCAAAAGTTTCTTTTAGATTATCGCGAAGGAAGCTTTAGCGTAGATTTTTACCGGACCGATTTTGATCAGCAGGTGGTTATGGATTTAGACCAAAATCCACAACAAGCCATTTTTCATGAGCTGGATGGTAAATCGTTTTCAAATAGTTTTCAGGCACAGCTGGATTATGAAGTAGTAAAACGTTTGGATGTCCGATTAGCATACCGATGGTACAATGTAAAGACCACATATGGTGATGAATTACTTAAAAAGCCATTGCTTGCAAGTCACCGTGCATTTATGAATTTTGCTTACCAAAGCCGCAACTATTGGAAGTTAGATTATACATTTAACTGGCAAGGGAAAAAGCGTATTCCTTTTACCAGTTCTAATCCTGTTCAATATCAAATGAATGATTATTCGCCGGATTTCGTTTTGATGAACGCCCAGGTTAGCAAAACATGGAACGAACGTTTTGAAATTTATGTTGGTATGGAAAACATTGCCGATTATAAGCAAAAGAACCCAATTATTGCCAGCGATGACCCGTTTGGACCATACTTTGACAGCTCATTGGTTTGGGGACCTATTTTCGGACGAAAAACCTATTTTGGTATACGATACAAAATCCGATGATTTAAATCCCAAATAACAAATTATAAAACTAAACCACTATGCATTGGAAGACGGAAGTTGGAAGACGGAAGTCGGAAGTTAGTCAAAAGATTAAAGTCAGATATTATTATCCGGACTTCGGACTTCGGTCAAAAAATAAGTTTATAGAAAACTGACCCCAAAGACTCGGGGACATTAAAAATGCGGGGGAGTAACCGCTAACTGGAAAATATAATTCAGTATCTAAAGGGGGTTCTTTTCTTGTGATGGAATCCCCTTTTATCCTGTATCAGTTACAGTTTAAATTTATACCAGTGGTATGTTAGTTATGATATCAGTAAAACATTATTATATTTCAAGCTGATTCTTTGCGAATTTGCATTGTGTTTCTAACCTTTGTTATTAATACAAAACGCTCATATTAAAACATTACTTCATGAAGAATCTTATTCCACTGATTTTAATTGTACTTGCAATTGCTTGTCAACCCACAAAAAAACAAATGACGATGCCTTATACCGCAGCTGATTTCGAATCTACAATAAACGGAAAGCAGACAAAGCTTTTCACGCTTGAAAACAAAAATGGAATGATTGTTACGCTGACCAATTATGGTGCGAAAATCATTTCGATTTATGTTCCCGATGTGAATGGGGAACTTGCTGATGTTGCCCTTGGGTTTAAATCAATTGAAGAATATGAAAAATACAGTGCAAGTCATGGCGCAGTTGTTGGGCCATATGCCAACCGGATTGCCAATGCTCAATTTGAGCTAAACGGTGAAGTTTATCAATTGGAAGTGAACAACCACAACGCGAACCTGCATTCCGGATCAGATAGTTTCTACAGGCAGGTTTACGATGCTAAACAAATCGATAGCCCTAACGGACCAGCTGTTGAAATGATTCTCAGGACAAAAGATGGGGATTCCGGTTTCCCGGGAAATAAAGAACTCAAAGTTACTTACACACTGACAACTGAAAACGAATTAAAAATAGATTACGAAGCCACAACTGATAAAGCATGTCCGTTCAATTTAACCAATCATGTATATTTCAATCTGAAAGGCGAAGGGAATGGAGATATTGTTGACCATATTGTGTTTATTGACGCAGATTCTACCACAGAAGTTTTAAATAATGAACTGATCCCGACAGGTAATATTATTTCAATTAAAGGCACTGATATGGACTTCACAAGCCCTGAAGTTGTTGGTAAACGAATTGACTCCGAATTTCTTCCCATAAATGTTGCAAGAGGTTACGATCATAATTACATTTTAAACAAAGATCAGGAAGCTGGAGAAATGACTTTTTGTGCCAGTGCTTATGAACCTGTTTCAAAGCGATACATGGAAGTATTTACTACAGAACCAGCAGTTCAGTTTTACACGGGTAATTTCCTTGACGGCAGCACTATTGGCAAAGCAGGAAAAGCATATGATTTTCGGTTTGGGTTCTGCTTTGAAACACAACATTATCCAGACTCCCCGAATCATCCAAATTTCCCGAACACTATTTTAAATCCGGGGGAAACCTTGAAAACTACAACAATTTATAAGTTCTCAGTAAAAGAATAAGCCATGAAAAAACTAGTTGCATTTTTATTACTTATCTGCGTTACTTTTTCTGTGTCTGCACAGGAAAAATACAAATATGTAATTGTCCCTACTCATTTCCCGGGCATTGGTAGCGGATTAGATCCTTATGGGGTTAGTTCCAGCTTACAAAAGATTCTGACAGAAAAGTCTATTAAATGTAATATTCAGCAAAATCAATTACCTGAAGATTATTGTGAAACTTTAACTGCGCATGTAGAAAAAGTTCCAAACATGTTCAGGAGTAAAGTTAAGGTTGAATTTAAAGATTGCAGAAACCAAACCATTTGGTCGGGCGAAGGAACGGGTATGTCAAAGGCTTTTCGTGAAGGTTATGCCGAAGCTATGGCTGCAGCTTTAAAAGATTTTGAAACACTACCCGTGAATCAATCTTTGCAATATGAAAAACCAAAGAGAGTTGTAGCAACAACTCAACCAGAAGTAGTTGTGGCTGAAAAGGAAGTTGAACCTGTAGTTGAAAAAGCTGCTCTTGCAAAACCGATCACCCAAAGCACACAGCGAATTTATAAACCATCAAACTTATTTTACAACTACAACTATTTTGTTGATGTAATAGAAAAAGGCAATGGCAACAAAGAATTAATGATTTTAAACGGCGAATTGCTTGGTTACCAAAACCTTGAAGTCATTGCTACGCTTGTGCCATCAGGCTTGGAGAATGTTTACACTGTTGAATGGAATAATGCTGATAAAAGCCTGTTGAATGGAGTTGCTAACCTTGTAGATAATGAGTTAAAGATTTCTCTGAAAAATGCTAGCGGGAAACTAGTAATTCAATTACAAAAATATTAGGTTCTTTACTGATTTGGTGAGACCCGGGGATGCGATCTTTTGAAAAGATCGCATCCCTTGCTTTACTTTTACAGGCGGGCATGGTGTTCAAGGCAGAAAAGCACCTGGTGAAAATAAAAACTGGTGACTTGGTAGCGAATTAACTTATTTACGCGATAAAAGTGTTGAAGATATGTATGCTGATTCAAAAGCAGATGGTTATTCTGCAGGGGTTATAGCAGGTCACAAGCTTCCCTTGCCGGTATTAAATGCAAGTGTATCTTCCGGTTCCGGTGTTTCTTTTATACATTTTGGTGACTTCAAGGCTGGTAGCGAAATAATTTACCCCAGTGGAAACAGTGTTCAACTAAAAGTTGGAGGCGAAATTGATATTCTATTCTTTTAATCACAAGAAACTATAGTTCCTTGTGAGTTCCATCGCAGAACGGAGCATTTGCAGAATGTTTACAACGACACCAGAATACAGACTGTATCTGTTCAATGTTTACCGGTTTTGGAACAAATTCCGTTCCTTGATGTGAACCATCACAAAAGGGCTGGTTTTTACTTTGTCCACAGGCACACCAGAAATAAGTTCCTGGTTGCATTTCTATTAGCAGAGGTGACTTTTCTGCAATTTTTGGCTTATTCATAATTGTTTAATGTTTTGTATTATTTCACTAAACAAAACTTAAAACTAAAAGTTTAACCCGGAATATGTATTAGAAAATCCCTGCTTGCAGCAGGCAAGTATTACGATCTAAAACTGCTTCAAAACAAGGCACTACGTTCACTTTCAAAGCCTCACCATAGCGGTGCTATG
>JANQII010000267.1 GCA_028282195.1 Prolixibacteraceae bacterium | reverse complement strand
TTTTACAGGCATAGCCACAGCTACGGCGAAAAAACTTAACGCAGAAGAAAGGAAAATAGGGCAAAAATTAGTTTGGGGAATTAGCAATCTTTACACTAGATTAAATGGTGCGCTCTCTAACAGGAACAAATAAACATGGTCAGCCCGTACCGTAAAACTAATCAATCCTTGGACAATATCAGGATTATCAATTATTGTCAGTTTATATATTTCCCTATCAGGTTGATTAAACTCGTGTCTCCAATTGAATAACCATCCTCTTGATTTTGTAATCTTTTTTAAATCTGACTTTGTCAACAAAGAAATCTCTGTTTGAAAACTGTCCCCACTAATCGTATTTAGTATCGAATCAGTTAGTTTATCAATCTCGAAATCAAGCTTGTATATATCCTTTTTTGTCATATTCAAATATACAAAAAATCAAAGGATTTTAGGAATGATGGACGTTCTGCTGACATTGTACCAACCCCGCTCTGAAATATGTATTTTGTTGTGTGGTTGTTTTTTCTATTTCCATCTTCCTGCTCTTAAAATTAGAAATAAATTCTGCGAGTTTTGAATAGTTGTCTGTATAACCACCGCATGTTCCATCATGTACAAAAGTCCATTTTCAGTTCAGGTAGTGGATATATTCATTAATAGTTCAATTTCTATCTAAATATACGACCTCTATTTTCAGTTTTCGTTTTCATAAATCTTGCAAACTACTGCATCTTTAGAACCAACAGAATCCAGTATCCACTATAAAATGAATCCGGTTCTTTTCATAAGATCGAATCCCTTGACACCTTCTTCTACTTTAATGTAGATGTTGTATAAGCAGATTTTAGAAAAAAAGTTTATCAATTATTCTAAAGATATGTTACGGTTTTTTATTTTTAAAGCTACTTTGATTCGATTTTTATGGACATCGTGAAACCGAAGGATATTTTAAAAGCCAATCCATACCTGGCTTTTTTGGGCAGCGAAAACCTGGCGAAGTTCATTATGTATGTGCTTCGTTTTAATAAGCTCAATGAAATTTATGGGCAGATTGCTGACAAAGAAGGTGTTGAGTTTATTGATGAGTTGATAGAAATTCTTGAGATCAATTTCGAATTTGAGGAGGCTGAACTCAAAAAAATACCCAAAACCGGACCAATAATTTTAGTTTCAAACCATCCGTTTGGGGGACTTGATGGCATTTTGTTGATTAAAATCCTGAGCATGGTTCGGAAAGATGTTAAGGTGATGGCTAATTTTCTTTTAAAGAAGATTGATCCAATCAGCCAGTTTTTTTTGGATGCGAACCCTGTTAATGGACGCAAAGAAATAACTCCGGGTTTTGGTGAAATGAAACAAGCCATGATGCATATAAATGATGGGGGCGCATTATGTATTTTCCCGGCAGGAGAGGTTTCAGGCTATGATGAGTTTAATAAGATTACTGATCGCCAGTGGCAATATCCATTACTAAAATTTATAAAACGCTCCAAAGTGCCTGTTGTGCCAGTGCATTTCTGTGGAAAGAACAGCCGACTGTTTCATTTCTTTGGGCGTATTCATCCCAACCTGCAATCGGTTAAACTCCCTTCCGAGTTTCTGAATAAGAAAAATAAACTGGTGAAGGTTCGAATTGGCTCTTCTATCTCGGTAAAAGAGCAGGAGTCTTTTCCAAAAGTTTACCAATTTGGCCGTTATTTAAGAGCGAAATCATATAGCCTGGGCAACCAGATTGAAGTTCGTCGTTTTTTTAATTATTCACTACGAAGACAGAAAAAAGTGGAATCAATAGCAGAACCTGTAGACAAGGAAAAACTAATAGAAGAGATTAAAAGTTTAAGGCCCGAGAGGCTACTCTTTAAGCTGAAGAATTTTTCGATATATTGTGTTCCTTCCAAGAATATTCCCAATATGCTTACAGAAATTGGTCGTCAGCGTGAAATTACTTTCCGGGAGGTAGGTGAGGGAACAAACCGCAGTATTGATTTGGATGAGTTTGATTTATATTACAACCAACTATTTATATGGGATGAAGACCAGCAGCAACTGGTTGGTGCGTACCGCATTGGTAAAGGGGCTGATATCCTTCATGATTATGGTGTTCGGGGATTTTACATCCATAGTTTGTTCCGCATCAAAGAGAAGTTTATCCCAATTATGGAACAATCGCTTGAGCTTGGACGTTCATTTGTGGTTAAAGAATATCAGCGTCAACCCATGTCCTTGTTCCTGCTGTGGAAAGGGATTTTATATTTCTTGTTAAAAAACCCTGAATACAGGTATTTAATTGGTCCGGTAAGTATCAGTGATGATTATCCTAAATCTTCCAAAGAAATGATCATTAAATTCATCATGTCGCATCATTTTGACTGGCAGCAGGCTCAGAATATTACTCCACGCAAACGTTTTAAATTCAGAAGTAAAGATCCAAATATGAATGTCATTATGGAGAATATGGATGACATTAATAAACTGGATAAGTTTATTGGTGATGTAGATACGATTAATTCCGGCTTGCCTGTTCTGTTAAAGAAATACATTAAACTGAATGCAAAGATTATTGGATTTAATGTTGATCCGAAGTTTAATAATTGCCTGGATGGTTTAATTTTGCTTGACGTTTATGATATCCCTAAAGATACTATTGAATCGCTTTCAAAAGAAGCCAATGATGGCTCAATCCTGAAACGGTTCTATTCACATCGGGAGTAAGTTTGTGTGGGATGTCATCTTTCCAAAAGATGACATCCTGTTGAAACTTTAATGAAGTTGGTTCGAATCTTAACAATTAGCAGTTATAGTTGTTAAGCTATATTGAAAAACAAAAAATCTTATCATGAAATACATCAGTTTATTCCTTCTTATAGTATTGATTGCCTGTGGACAAAATAAAAAAGAAAAAGTTCAACCTTTAGACACTTCAACTTTATTGGCTAAAGAACAACATCAGGTTAAAGTTGAAGAAGTTTTGCAAACGTCATCATATACTTATTTGCGGGTTGCCGAAAATGGAGATGATTATTGGATTGCAGTTGTTAAAATGGATGCTGAAGTTGGTGAAAACTATTATTACAAAAAAGGACTTGAAATGAAGGACTTCAAAAGTAAGGAATTAGATAAAGTATTTGACCAGGTTCTTTTTGTAGACAAGATAAGTGCTACTCCGTTGGGGCAAAACGATAAGAAATTGCAGGTTAATGATGAGAAAGCTAAAAAAGCAATTTCTGAAAAACAGGACATAGAACTGCAAATTCCTGAGGATGCTACATCGATTGGTGAATTGTTTAAAAATTCTTCAAAATACAACGGCAAAGAGATTCAGGTTTATGGAAAGGTTGTTAAGGTGAATGAAGCCATTATGGGTAAGAACTGGGTTCATTTGCAAGATGGAACAAATAATAATGGGAAATTTGATTTAACACTAACTACAAACGATAAAGTAAAGGTTGGTGATGTTGTCACTTTTCAAGGTGTGGTTACACTTAACAAAGATTTTGGTGCGGGTTATTTTTATGAACTGATTGTTGAAGAAGCCAGGCTTAAATAATCTTGAAGGAATAATTCCAGCTTCCCTGACTACCGTCAGGCAGCAGCTTCAGTCTTCCAGCTTAGTCCCTTTTGAATTTGAGGTTTATTGAATTTCATTCGATTTTTATAAAAACTATCACTACTGACCGGGTAAAATAGATTGAAACCGCTATGCTTCTTTATCATTCTAACCTCTACGAGGTATAGGTCGATAAGGGGTCAACATTCCTACCATATTTTATCCGCTACGCGGAAATTCCCCGTAAGGGATAAGGTATTGTAAAACAAGGTAAATACGAAGTAAATTATTCCCCGTAGTGGATGAACAAATTTTTCCCGGACAGTAGTGAAAAACTATGTATTATCAATGCATAGTGATTTATTTTTGAATGATAACTTTTTAGAACTCCCGATCATTTTCGGCAGAAACTTTCATGAAGTAAATACCGCCTGAGAAATTTGTGATTGAATGATTTATTCCTTAATAGAAAAGCTTTATTTTTGAGTTTTATATTTTGTAATACGAATTCATGAAGAAAATAAATATTGGTTTTTTAGGAGCTGGTGGAATTGCCAAAGCTCATGCTTATTCACTTCAGGCTTTGCCCTTTTATTATTCTAATATACCTAAAATCAACTTTGCATCGGTGTCATCACAAACAGCTGCTAGCCGTGAGCAATTTGCAACTGATTATGGGTTCGACAAAGCGGAATCCCCCGAAGCATTTTTTAAAAATGAAGAGTTGGATGCAGTTTTTATTTTAGGCCCGAATAAAGTCCATGCTGAGCAGCTTAAGAAAGCTTTTGCGATGCACGGTGTAAGTAAAATTTATCTTGAAAAGCCTGTTTGTTCTTCATTGGAAGAGGAACAGGAACTTAGCAAACTTATTGGTTCATCAAAAAAGATACAAATTGGTTTTCAGCTTCTTCAGGCCTCGGCGGTTATTAAGGCATTGAACTTTTGGAAGCAAACTGATTTTGGAAAGCCAATCCACTTTAGCTTTCACCATTTACATGGCGATTATTTAAATAAAAGCTATCGCGACAAACGTGTTACCCGTTTAACACCTGCACCGGATGGAGGGGCAATGGCTGATTTGGGGTCACATGCAATTAGTTTGATGATTGCGTTTTTGGGAGATAAACTGGAGATTACCTCTGCCCTTCAGGGAGGAGGGTATGATGATGTTGATCCAGGTTCAGATTTGTTTTCAAGCATTTCATTAATTGATAAGGATTCTGGTGCCGTCGGACAGGTTAATGCGAGCCGTGTTAGTTCCGGAACAGGAGATGCCGCCGGATTTCAGATTTATGCTGAAAAAGGTGCAATTCGCTACCATACCCATCAGCAGGATCATTTTGAATATTATTTGGAAGAAGAAGGGAATTGGGTAAAGGTATATGCCGGAAGCGACTTCCAGCCATATACCAGCTTCCCATCAGCTCATGTTCCTTCAGGTTGGTTAAGGTCTATGGTCCATGCGCATTTTCTTTTCTTAACTGAACCTGTAAATTCTCCATTTGTGCCTGACTTAGCTCATGGACTGGAGGTTCAGCGTTTCGTTCGGGAAACAGCAGATCATTTATTAAACTTTCGTGAGAATTATAAAAGGTGATGGAACGTAGCAGTGGTATTTTACTTCATATTAGTTCGCTTCCCAATAAACATGGTATTGGTACCATGGGGAAAGAAGCCTACAAGTTTGTTGATTTTCTGAAAAAAAGCGGGCAAAAACATTGGCAGATCCTTCCTGTTGGCCCAACAGGTTATGGCAATTCCCCGTATCAGGCTTATTCTGCTTTTGCGGGTAGTGCCTTGCTCATTAGTCTTGATATGCTTGTTGACGACCGTTTACTTTCAGGTAAAGATTTGGACGGTTTAAAAGCTTTGGCTACAAACAAAGTAGAATATGATCTGGTTGATGAAGTAAAAAGTATTTTGTTGCGAAAGGCTTTCCAGGTATTTAAAGATAATTTCGAAAGCTTTAAAGAAGAATATTATACATTTCTGGATCAGAATTCGTGGTGGCTGGATGATTATGCATTGTTCAGAGCACTGAAACAACGTGATGAAGAGCTTGTTTGGAATGAATGGGAGCCAGAATATAAAAAGCGGAAAGATGATAAAATAAAGGCTGCCTGGCATGAGTTTGCTGATGAAATTTATTACCAGCGGTTTGTACAGTTTGTGTTCTTTCGTCAGTGGTTTGCATTGAAAAAATATGCCAATGAGAACGGGGTTTCATTTATTGGCGATCTTCCATTGTATGTATCGTTAGATAGTTCTGATGTCTGGGCAAATCAAGACATTTTTGTTTTGGATGAAGAAGGCATTCCAATCCAGGTAGGGGGAGTGCCACCTGATTATTTTAGTAAAACCGGTCAGCTATGGGGATGCCCCGTTTTTAACTGGGATCGCATTAAAAAGCGCAGATTTGACTGGTGGGTTGCCAGGGTGCATTTTAACCTGAGTATGTTTGACCTGATCAGGATTGACCACTTCCGTGGATTGGAGTCGTTTTGGTCGGTAGCATCAACTGAAAAAACAGCAGTAGTAGGGGAGTGGTTACCAGCGAAAGGTTATGAACTTTTAAGTTTGTTGCAGTCGCAAATAGATAAATTGCCTGTTATTGCTGAAGATTTGGGCCTTATAACCCCTGAAGTCGAAAAACTCCGGGATGATTTCAATCTTCCCGGGATGAAAGTTTTGCAGTTTGCTTATTCATCAGATGAAACAAACGTAAACCTGCCGCACAATTACAATAAAAACTTTGTAGTTTATACGGGCACACATGATAATGATACCACCCTGGGATGGGTGAAGTCGCTTACCCGAAAGGAACGCAAGAACCTGAAAAAACATTATGGATTAAGACGTCGTCAACTTCCCAAAAAGATGATTGAAACAGCCTGGTCTTCTGTTGCGGATATTGCCATAATCCCTTTGCAGGATTTGCTTGGGCTTGATTCAAAAGCCCGTATGAACATACCGGGAACTCCTTCAGATAACTGGGAATGGCGTTTTCGATGGTATGACCTGAAAGATGCCCATGTTAGATATCTCAAAGATATAACGAGGCTTTATAATCGGTAGGAAAGTAAGTTTATAATATCTGGTAAAAAGAATGTTCAACTAGTAGGTGCCAGTCATCCCGAACTTGTTTTCGGGATCTTTGTCAAATTGCTGAGAGACTGTTCTAGATATCAGAAACAGATTCCCGATTGCTCGGGAATGTACTTCCAGCTTCAAGGAAATTCATGGTAGCTATGGTTTTTCTTCTTTTATTTGTTTTGAAGCTAATTCAGCTTCAATTTCTTTAGTTGATTTATATTTCCAACCCCTGTAAATCCATCCTAGTGCTCGTACGCCCAAATAATAAATATAAGCCCAGCAATACCCCGCATCTTTAAGCATATGATAAAAAATCTTATCTGTTTCTTTTCGGGTTACGGGTACGCATCTTTTGTATTGATACAATACATCATGGATCATGGAAGCATAGTAAGTATATGGTTTGTAATCACCTTTATCAAAACGTTTGAGCATTCCATCAAAATTGCCCCAAGTAATTTGAAGAAAGTTCTTTTTTGGTGTGCAACCATCCCAGGCATAACCATTTTCATGGGTGCCTTTAACTGTGATTGTGCCATCAACAGAAATGCTAAGCCAGTCAAAATCACAGGTGCGATTTAATAAATTACTTTTGTAAGAGAAATCTTTTTTGTGTACAAATTTCCATACTTTCGGATATTTATTCTTTAAACAACCATTTTCATTATAATAGATTTTGGGTTTATTTTTTTTCATAGTTGTAATATTTATAGATTTAAATCTGTATTCCATTTATTGCGCACGGGCCTGGTGACTCGCGCTAGTTGGGGGAACGGGCTAAAACCCTTAAAAATACTACAGCATCGGCTATTATTTTCATACATTATTGTACGTAGATTTTATAGTAAACTATCTCGAAAATTTTGCATCTTCTCATACCAGTGAAAATGCATTCCTAAAAACCCAATCAGGTTACTAAATCCGTGTGCGATTATCAATATTGCAATCAGTTCAGTTGTCGGTGAAAGTTTCTTAATCAGTTTATTCATATGCAGAATGGTTCTTTTAATTTATGCACAACCAGTTTGCATGTTCAATAAAGTCATTTTATACCTGCCAGTAATGGGAATGCCCGGCTAAATGTAATTGAATTACTTCAGGTCATTTGTTCGTTAATTAACTGGCTGGCACAAGTTAGTGTTTTTTATGTAATGTTTGGTTATTCCTGTAAAATGAGGCTGTGTAAAATTGCAGCAAGCTTTCACGTGTCGGAAAAACCTTCCCCAGGGTCTGGGCAAGGTTTCAGAGGCGTTAGAAAGCTCCCCCCACGTCATGGGCAAGGTTTCAGAGGTGTTAAAAAGCTTTCCCAGGGCCATGGGCATGATTTCAGAAGTGTTTTAACCATTCTTTATTGATTGGTTGTGGCAATTACCCAGCAGTGCCCGGTGTAGCATACTTCGCTTTCGAATTCCCGGGCTAAAAACTAAGCCACTATGCATATTAAACCTCTGGAAGCTGAAAAAGATCCCGTATCTCCATCTCATTTATGTCCGGGATGACGAGTATCAAGAATTCGGTATTAGAAACAGATTCCCGCTTTCGCGGGAAAGCGCTTTCTGCTGTTAGACTCTTTCTACCACTTTCTTAATTTCATCCAAAATAATGTCTTCCTGTTTGGCTTCGGCACCAAAGTCTATTTCGACGCGAAGAGCCCGTAAGCCGGAAGCTCCTTTTAAGTCTTCGAGTTCAAAATCTTCAATAGTTTCTTTGATGTAGTTTTTAGAAATTAGGTATTCAATATACTTTTTGTATTCTTCAATTTCTTCGGCATGTGAGTAAATAATAGCTAGTTTACCCACTTGTGTTACGCGTTCGTTGGTGCCTTTTATCATCGCTTTGTCAATACGCTTTTTGGTTATTTCGTAACGGATGTTGTATGCACCGGCTACGTCAAACTTTTTTTCGTCCTGCCTGAATGTAATACTTAGCGGATTACTGTGAACCAAAACCAATTGAGTGATATCAAGCTTTGTTTTTAGTGTTGGCTGGATTTCACGTATTTTTCGTGCCACTTTTATTTTTACCAGCAACTGCCACAAGCGAATATTCTTCAGGTAAATTTCATCGTATGGAATATTCTTAACGAGCGATTGCCCAATATAAGCGTTGTATTCAACACCATCGGTCCGGTATTTTTCAAAGTAGTGCGGATAAACTTCCTGAGCTTTGGTTTGTTCCTTATCAATTATTTTGCCTACAATGTCATTAATTTGAGTCAGGCTATCTTCAAAATCTTTTCGTTTCTTATAAAGAACTTTGAGTTCCGGGTCCATCCGGGTAAAATATTCATCGAAAAGTTCTTTCCTTGCGTTTTCACGGTTTTTAAGCTGAATAAATATCGGTTCAATTTCTTTTTTCAGGAATTCAAGAATACTTACCTCATCTCCCGCTTTTAATCCTGCTTTAACTGTTTTAAAGTGCTCATCAACTTTGTAAGTCAGATGATCTAGCAATGGCATTTCTTTGTCTGGCATACTGCTTCTAAGTATTTTTCTGGCTATGGACAGATGTTCCATCAAATCAGCCTGAATGGCTTTATTTCGTTCAATCGATGAAGCACGGATATCGCTTGCGCCGTAAATTGGAACTACATCATTAAAAATAATTGGTTCCAGTTGGGGGGCACGCCCATTTTGCTGATCGCCTAACAAGGAATGTGCTGCCTCGTTAAAGCGCCATTCAACAGTAGGATGAATGGCTGTAAACTCTTCCTGTATAATTGCACGAATACGGTCTTCCAGCTCTGCTTTAGAACGCTTTAACGCTAGTGCAAATACCGGGAACAATTCATATAAGCGTTTAACCTGGAACATATTGATTTGTTCAGGTCTTTTAGCCCCAAGCTCCATCATGCCTACAATTTCATCCTCCAGCATCAATGGAATAACAGCATGGTTTCGAATTCCCAGGCTTAAAAAAAGCTCAGTCATTTTACTCTTTTCCAGTTTTTCAAAATCGTCTGTTAAAACAACATTTTGTTCATGATATGCCCTTTCGAAAATGGTATTCTCATAATCCTGGCAATTAAATTCAGCACGTGGAAGAATGCTTTTCCAAATGACATCCTGGTTAATATCTGAGTCAAAATCGCTAAAAGCAGCCAACCCAAGTTCAAGATCTGGAATTTCAAGCAACGCCCTGATTTTTTCCCTTATTTTTTCAAACCCTTCATTGGAAATAATTGAATCTTTATCCAGAAGGATAGTTTTCAGTTGCGAAACAACATAGTCGTGTGTAATATCAATGTATGTGTATTGTAAAAATCCCCTGAATTCAAACTTGTCCAGTGGTATTTTTTCATTCCAGTAGTCAAGGTTTGCGGTGTTGTCAAAAAGGGAATTAAGCTCTTCCTGACTCAGTTTTTTTACCTTTCCCCTGGTTTTAAGATCAACAAACTTAGGGTTTACAAGCAGTTTATAGTATTTAACGCTGTTGTCCCGTGTGTCGGTTACTTTATAAGAAAAAGGAATACTTATATCGAATTCAAACCCAAAATACCTGACTAAAATGATTAGGTAAGCCTGATAGATTAAGGTTATAATCGGATCCTTCTTTTCAATATCCTTAGCAATCTCGAATTTGTAGTGTTCACGGTGCATCTTTTCTTTAAAAAGCGAAGTGAAATAAAACTCGTTGGGATCAAATGGTGCTCCTGCAGAAGAAATAAAAACATCATCATCAAGTGGGTTGAAAATGATGGCCATCATTTTTTCAATGAGGTCATAATTATCACCGATAATGCTACAATCTTCAATTGCTACTTTAAGTTCTGGTGTTTTATCAAGTTCGTTAACGAGTTTTTTAGCAAGTTGATTCATGGGGTGCTTGCTTTGACCGGCAATATTTTCAATTTCTGCAACCAAATATTCAAAACTCAAAGTCGTTTTGAATGGTAGTTTGGTAAAACTGCATTGTATTTTTTCATGGTTCTTCATAGCCTCGAAATTTAATACTTTTAATTAACGATGGGAAATAGCGATTTTTTTACCATTTCCCACAATAACTAAAACCCACAGCAACTGCTAGTTGTTCATGAAATTTCGTTGCAAAATTCATTGGATGACTTTATTGTATCGAGTGTTTTAGTCATCCGATGAGTAACACATTAATTCAAATTCCTGTACTCAGCAGGGCTCATACCTGTTTTCTTTTTAAAAACCTTGCTAAAATGCTGCGGATATTCAAAACCTAAGCCGTATGCTATTTGACTAATCGTTTCAGTTGAACTGAGTAGAATGGTTTTTGCCTTGTCAACGATATAATGATGCACATGCTCCTGTGCATTCCTACCCGTTTCCTTTTTAAGCATATCACTTAAATAGTTTGGAGACATATTAAGTTCATTTCCACAATACTTTACAGTTGGCAGGCCTTGTTCCAGCGGCAGGTCAGAACTGTAATAGTTTTTCAGCAATTGCTCGAATTTGCTAACCGCATCTTTATTCATGTTGGTACGTGTGTAAAACTGACGGTCGTAAAAACGGGTGCAATAATCCAGAATCAGTTCGATGTTGGATATAATTAGCTTTTGACTGTGTTTATCAATATTCTGATTGTATTCTTTCTTAATTTTATCAATCAGTTCAGCAATTGTTTTCTTTTCATCATCTGAAAGGTGCAGTGCTTCATGAACATCGTAAGAGAAGAAGTTGTAATTGTCAATGTTTATACCAAGTTCAGATTTTCGAATCAAATCCGGATGAAACAAAAGAGACCAGCCTCCTTCAACATCTTCTTTTTCCCATTCATGTATGGTGAAAACTTGCCCCGGCTGCATAAATACCAATGTACCTTCCTGGAAATCGTAAGTATTTCGTCCATAGCCAAAAGAACCTACCGAGCACATTTTGAAAGTTACCTGGTATAAATCAAACGCAATCGTTTTGCCGATGAAATCTTTATTTTGAGTTAAATTCTTGTGCTCATAAACCGTAACAAGTGGGTGTTTGGGTTTATCCAACCCGAAAAATTCCTGCACCTGGGAAATTGTATTTACTCTTATTATTTCACTCATGTTTTTGGGTTTTCTGTTTTTAAAGTTAGTGAAATTAGGTGTTGTCCTGAGCTCTTGAAGAAGCTTGTATCAAAAAAATTGATGGATTCATACTTTCAAATTGCGATTTTTTGACCTTAAAGGTTTTTTGAAACCTTTAAGGTCAATAGGGATAAACGTACGCTGGAAGTTAATTCCGATAGCTTCTGTACCCTCTGCATCTTAAGAGGTTATTTGCAAATTGTAAGTTTATTCTTTCTCAAAATTGCATTTGATACACCACTCTTTTAAGTTCCTGGATACTAAAATCCAAACTGAGATTTTATACCTCCGATAAATGTTTCATCATCTAATTGTTTCCTGCTTTCAATTAGCTCAACAGCATCAGGTCCTGCTTCATATCTTATTTTACCTGTTCCATCAGTAATGGCATTGTAAATTACTTCTGCAACAACAACAGGTTCTGATGATTTGTCGAAAACACTCTCAAAACCATTCATTACCTTGCCAATAAGTTCCTGATATTCTACTATGTTTTCATCATTCTGAAAATCAAATGATCTTCCGGCAAAGTCTGTTGCAATAGCACCCGGTTCAACAATTTTTGCTTTCACCCCAATTTCGTTCATTTCATAATTTAAGGATTCAGTGATACCTTCTACTGCAAACTTAGTTCCATGATAGAGTGTTCCAAATGGAAAAGTCATTTTGCCACCAATCGATGAAATGTTTACAATAACTCCTTCTCTATTCGCACGAAAATGTGGAAGTAAAGCTCTGGTTACATCAAGCAACCCAATAACATTGGTGTTGAACTGGCGAACAATATTTTCCCGGGGAAATGCTTCAAGAGGTCCATAAGCACCGTAGCCTGCGTTATTAACAAGTGCATCGATCCTGCCAAATTTTTCAATTCCAGCTTTAACGGCATTATCTATGGATGCCAGGTCGGTTACATCAAGTTTTGTAACCAAAACATTTTCAAGCTGAGTTAATTCTTCTTCTTTTTCAGGCGTTCGCATGGTAGCAATTACGTTCCAGGCTTTCTCGTTGAAATAGTTAACTGTTGCTTTACCAATACCCGCACTAGACCCTGTAATTAACACTGTTTTTCTTCTCATAATAATTTGTTTTAATTTGTCCTTATTTGTTTAATTGTGATTATCAATTCAATAACAAAATTACTGACTGTTTATATTTGAAATGAATACTTTTTACTGTTTGCCGTATACTTTTTACAGATCAGTATTCAGGTTAATAATTCTCTTATTTGGCTGTTCTCAAAAACCCTTGAATGAAATTTGGGGTATAGCCCTACTTTTATCATGGCAGCTGCCAAATCCTTGTCTGAGATTCCTATTGAAGGAAATAGCTTGAAAAGAATAGTAAAGACAGGTAATCCAATTTTATAAGACCAGCCCGGTGGTTTTCTTTTTCCGGTAGGGTGAATGTACCCTGGCCTGAAAATGTATTTCTCGTGAAATTTGGTCGAATTGAGAAGGTTCTCAGCTTTACCTTTAACTCTTGCAAACAGGATTCTGCTTTTCTCTGATGGATCAGCTCCGGCAGCACCAAAAAGTACAAATGTTGCTTTAGGACTTGTTTCTTCCAAAATATCAGTAAGAGCCTTTTGGTAAGAACAGGTTATTTTTTCATATTCAGTATTACTTACTTGATTTTGATAAACTCCAAGACAGTAAAAGCACACATCAATATTTATTAATTCTTCTTTTAAACTGGAAAAGTTCATAAAGTCTGCATGAATAATTTCTTTTAGCTTTTTATTTGTTATGCCAGTTTTTCTTCTGCCTATTGAAATGATTTGGCTAACATTTTCATTCTGGAGTAATTGTTCTAAAACCTGGATTCCAACCATTCCTGTTGCACCTGTTATTAATATTTTTTTCATGCTCTGTGTTTTTATTGCAAATTTATGTGATGAACCGAAGTTGAATTTATACCTATTACTGATATCTGAATACATTTTACAGGTATTGTAAATTTTGGATTTAGTCTTTGTTTGTCAGTCAAAAGTTCAAAACCTTCTTCTAAAGAAAACTTCTCTTTTAAAGGCATATATCTTCTTGTATTTTATTTAAGTATAATTTGATTGATTCTTATCAGGATATTATTTTGAATATTTATAATAAACATTAGTATCTTTTTATCCGAATAAATTTATTGGGTATAATTACCTATTGCTCAAAATAATGGTAGTTCGGAACTTTATACTGCGATTTTGAAAAAGCTTAAAACATTGTAGATGCAGGCTTAAAATTCAGAATAGAACTAAGATTATTTTGTAGAAAGCATATCTGGATGTGTAAATAGCTGTTTTCACTTTTTTAGAATCACCTCAATATCTAAGTTTTTAATTTTTATTTAATGTAATGTAGAAGTATTGAATTCTTTACTAACATGGCATTATTTCAATTATACAAACTAGTATTTAATAACTTTTCAATTATTTATTTAATCAAAAAAATCAAAAATCATGAAGAAATTAAGTTTATTATTTATTTTATTGTTTGCTGTTACGATTGTTATAGCACAAAATTCGGTTACTACATCTCAAACTGGAGATAATAACGATGCTACAACAACCCAAACTGGTAACAACACTGCTTTGGTAGCGCAAGTCGGTGATGATAATGCTGCAACCCAAACCCAAACAGGAGATCTTAATGATGCCTCTATTGTACAAGAAGGTTTCGGAATTAATGCGAATTCACCCATGGACGAAACTTTTAACAATGTAGCAACTCAACTTCAAGATGGTACATCGAATATTGCTACAATAACTCAAAAAGAGAAAGGAAATTCTACTGCTTCTCAGACTCAGTATGGAAACATGAATGATGCTTCAATTGATCAACGTAATCCATGGTCAGGAGTAGCTTCAGGAAATGACCATACTCAATATCAAGATGGAAATGAAAATGAAGCGAGTGCGAGTGCTTTCAATGGGGGAAATACCGGTACTCAAACTCAAACCGGAGACTTTAACTGGTCTAAAGTTAGTCAATCTCAAAGTGGTAATTCAGCAGATCATACTCAAAATGGAATTGATAATTATGCATATTCAACTCAGGGAAGTGGTGGAAGTAGTGTTACCATCTTACAGTCAGGCAATGAGAATATAGCTACATCGAAGCAAAAAGGTGATGGAAACTATATCGATATGTCTCAATTAGGATCAAATAACAATGCAGGGAATTTACCTTATTGGACAGGTGAAAAAGGGATTGAGCAGGATGGAAATGATAACTCATCGACTTTTACGCAGGATGGAGATGAGAATACCCATTTTGTTTTGCAAGATGGTGATGGAAATATATCAACAGTGGATGTTCTCGGGAACTTAAATACAGGAACAGTTACACAAACTGGTGACCTGAATACTGCTTCTTTATCACAATCTGGAGATGAAAATGAGGCAAATATTTTCCAGGCAGGAATGAGTAATGGAGCAACTGTAACTCAGCTGAATAATGAAAACTATGCTCTTGTTGATCAACTAAATGGAGATGAGAATCAAGCTGACGTAACACAGGACGGCCACTTAAATGTAGCATATCTAACACAGGGAATGACTGTGGGGTATTTTGATGATTATGGAGTTACTACTACTGATATGGTTTCAAATGACAATTCTGCAGAGCTTACTCAAAATGGAAGAGAAAATTATATTCAATTTAGACAATTTGGAGATAAAAATACAGGATCAGCTTCACAAACTGGGAACAACAATATAGTTTATGCTTACCAAGGCTGGGCCGGTGACTGGTGGGGATTTGGTGGTACTATAGCTTCATTATACAGTTATAATAGTACTGTTAATATTACTCAAGTCAACGACAATAATAAGGGGTATGTATGGCAATATGGAGGAGATGACAATCATGCTACAATTGACCAGATTGGTAATGACAATGTCTCATCACTTGTACAAGGATTTATATATGATGACTATGCTTACAATTATACTCATCCTATTTATAATACCATGAATAATAACACAATGGTTAAACAGGATGGAGATAACAATTCAGCAAAAATGATGCAATTAGGGAATGGTAACAGTTTTGACCTCACACAGAATGGTAATGGGAATACACTTGGCGGTAGAGGTTTGTCAGGTCTTTTGGCAGTAAGAAATGGATATTTTAAGCAAGATGGTAATGATAATGAATTCATTGGCGTACAAAATGATGGAGCCACATTGGATCACTTAAGCCGTCAAACCGGAGATCAAAACTATATCAACATGGAACAGGGTGCAAACGACTTTGCAACGATCATTCAGGAAGGAAACCTGAATGATTCATTTTTGAAACAAACTGGTGGCGGACATGATGCTAATGTTTCTCAAATTGGGAATTCTAATTTTTCGAATATTACTCAAGGATTATAGTTTAAACTAAGCACTCAGGAATGATTACATTTCTGAATGCTTTAAATCTACAATTATGAAGAAATTTAATTTAACTATCGTACTGATATTAGCTGCTATGGTTACAATGGCGCAAAATTCAGTAACGGTATCACAGACAGGTGATAAACAAATAGCGAATACGACACAAACCGGTACGCTTAACAATGCAGTTGTTACACAGACTCATTCAGGTACCCCATCAAACAATCCTGCCTATATGAACCAGGCAACAGTTGATCAGAATGGGACAAGTAATACGGCAACAATTGTTCAGGATGAACTTGGTGGCGGAAACAAAGGTGGAAATGATGCTAAAATTATTCAATTAGGGGCAAGCAATATTTCTGAGCAAACTACCTATGCACCTGGCTCTAATGCAGGTATGGATGTGGAAGCTTTACAGGATGGTACAGGCAATACTGTTACGCAATCAATAGCAGGTGGTTATACCGATTATTTTTATGCTGAGCAAAAAGGGAATTCCAATACAGCTACACAAACGGGAACAGGAGTAACGCATAATACTGCTAAAATTTATACGAATGGTAATAATAATACAGCTACGCAGACTTTGGCAGGTTCCAATAATGGTTATTATGGCGGGATTTATGCGAACGAAAGAATTTTGATTGATCAACTTGGCAATGGTAACTCAGCTATTCAGGTTTTCACAGGCTATGGCTCGAGTCATGGCAACAGTGCAGACATTCAGCAGATTGGTGATGGAAATACAGCGAACCAAACAGGTGATGGGCGTAATGTTTATGCTGATTTTATTCAGAATGGAAATTTGAATATGGCGTCAAGTAATCAAGTTGGTAATAACAATCAGGTATTCTTGCTTCAAAATGGAAGTGGAAATTTAACTACATTCATCCAAAATGGCTTTAATAATAAAATTGATGCCGGGGATGACGGTTATATGTCTAATGCACAAAATGGAGATGATCATAAGTTAACCGTAAATCAATTGGGTGATGAGAATTATACCTATTATAATAGTGGTAATGGTTCTCGCGAAAATGAAGCATTGGTTGACCAGCTTGGGTATGATGATCATGCTTCAGTTCATCAATGGGGATCCGAGAGTTTTGTTAAAATACGACAAAACGGCATTAATGGGGTATTCTCACATAATGGTTCAAATAATTCAGTAAGGGCAACTCAATATGGAACAAAACAGTCTTCTGTTATTGATCAATCGGGGCAAAATCATACAGCAAGTACTTATCAGCAAGATAGTAACAATTCAGCTTCAATAACTCAAACCGGAGATAGTTTTGATGGATCTAATTTGCGCTATTCATCCAGCTGGCCTAATGCTCCTTTTAATAATCAGGCCAGAACAAGGCAATATAAGGAGGATAATAACCTGGTTATTGAACAGCATGGTACTGAGAATAATGCATTTATTGATCAGGATGGTATCGGAAATGATGTGACATTATTGTATCAAAGCGGTACTGACAATTATGCTGATATAGATATTTTGGGAGACTCAAATGTTGGTTCTTCTTCTTCAGTAGGTACAGGCAATACTGTTTTTGTTGATGTTGATGGAATATCAAATACATTTACTGTTTCTCAAAATGGAGTAGGGAACCTTGCGGATATTCTTCAAAATGGAACGGGAAATTCGGCAACTGCTACTCAAACTAATTAAACATTAGTTTTAAATATATTTATTTATAAAGGGGTTGTTATTTTCGACAATCCTTTTATAAATAAGATTGGGTATTAGTGTAATTTCGATATTTTTATATTATTTAATATCCTTTTATTTAGGTATTTATTTATTTTTCAATGAATTTTTGTTCGTATTTTTTGAATCATTTCAGATGGGTAATTTCCCCCATTTATTGTTCTTATTAAATATGTATTATTACCCATTGTTCACATATAAA
>JANQII010000329.1 GCA_028282195.1 Prolixibacteraceae bacterium | reverse complement strand
CTTACCCGGTGTTGGGGTATGTGATAAAAAATCAGGCGGATTCAATGGGCTGGTTGGAGCATTGGACATTTCATCCGCCGCATGGAAAACGTTTTTTTATAACCAATAATCAATTCCAGTAACCATCGGGACCAAAATCCAGTATCGAACATTTAAAATCATACCCTCCAAAAATTAATCCAACGGAAATATCAAGTGATCCACGATGGTCATTCTTTTCAATCCTAAAAATTCATCTTTGAAAAGATATCCCATAAAACGATTCCACCGCTAACCGAAACATTAAAAGAGTGTTTCGTTCCAAATTGAGGGATTTCAATCGCACCATCGCATAGGTCAACAATCTTTTGCTGAACGCCTTTTACTTCATTCCCAAAAACAAGTGCAATTTTTTCTTTTTTTGATGGCTTAAAATCCGGGAGGCCAATGCTTTTTTCAACTTGTTCTATTGCGTATATACCGTAGCCTTCTTCCTTGAGCTCTTTTAACGAATCTTCGGTATTTTCAAAATATTTCCAGGCAACAGACTTTTCAGCATCAAGAGCAGTTTTATGTATTTCCTTATTGGGAGGTGTAGCAGTTATTCCACATAAATGTATGGCTTCAATTAATAAGGCATCCCCTGTTCTGAAAAATGAACCAATGTTGTTGCAACTGCGGATATTATCCAAAACCACCACAACAGGATTTTTATCCTTTGATTGGTATTCATCAGTACTGATCCGTCCAAGTTCGTGAGTTCTTAATTTTCGCATTTAAATTCTAATTCTGTTGCAAACGTATACACCCAAAAGAAATTGATTGTCATTGCTGGTCATTTATAGTCAACCATTGATTTTTGTCTATCCCTTTAGTTAAAGTAAACCTATTTCAACCAATGGCAATTATTGACCATGAATGACAAATTCAAATTATACATGAGTTTTCTGATCAATTAAAAAGTCCTGCAAAAATAAAACAATTGTATTACCAATTTACCGTTTTCCTGCGGAAAGGCATAGTCATACAACGGGCACCGCCACCGCCTCTGGCCAATTCGGAGCCGGCAATGGTAATAACACATTTGCCATTTGGCAGTGGTTTTGTGCCTTTGATTATTTCTTCAGCCTTAATGACCTCGAAACCATTTTTATTTAGTTCTTCAACGGTGTTTACATTTCTTTCATATCCAATTACCTGACCAGGTGCAATGGCAAAAAAGTTAGCTCCACTGTGCCATTGTTCTCGTTCCTGTGTCCACGGGTCGTTACTGGCGCCACAACGGATTGGTTTTAAGTCCATCCCCAGCTTTTTTAATGCGGTTGGAAGATTTTTTTCTTCAGTAATGGAAGAAACATTTCCATTTTCAACCTGAATATGAATGGTATGATAGCGGTTTGTTCCTAAAATAAGTGGCTCATAAACCATGCATGTATCAGTGTCAAGGAAGGTAAAAACCATATCCAAATGGATAAAAGATTCAGGAGTGTCAGGAAGTTCCTGGATTAATAGGTGCCTTACTTTTTCTTTCTTTTCTTTGATGCTTTCAAGGATGAAGTCAATGCCCTCAGTACTGGTGCGTATTCCTGTTCCAATAACAAGTACATCTTCACGACCAACCTGAACGTCGCCTCCTTCGATCGAAATAGTATTACCAGCTTTTAAATTTCCTGGTTTTCCCGGATTGACTGTTTTTGCTTCAAGCATTGGATGATGGGTAAAAATGGTATCCATAATCAATGCTTCACGGTCGCGTATTTTGTTGGCCATTTTTCCGATCAAAACCTCATCCCGAACGGTCATTGATGCATCGCGGGTAAACAGGAAATTGTGTAAAGGCCAAAGACTAAAACGCTCCTGGCTTAGGTAGCGGGTTAGATTGTTGCGATTAATAAATACCCCCTGGATCAGCTGCCTGGTAAGTTCCTTCGTTTCAAGTTCAAGCAAGGATGGATAAATATCCTCTGCTTTTTCAAGGGTGCAAATTTCCTTTAAAAGGTTTTGCTTCACCTGTTCATTCCTCATGGTCTCAAGCAGCAAGTCCTGAACCTCAAAACATTTACTAACTTTAGACAATACCCCTTTAAGTTGCTGGTATTCATTACCAGCTACAGCCAAATTTAAAATGTCACTGTACAGCGCACGTTTAGCTGTTTCCGGTGTCATTTCTTCCACTTCCAGACCGGGAGTGTGGATGATCACGCCTTCGAGTTCCCCAAACTCTGAAGTAACGTTTACATTCATTTTTTCAGTCATGGTAAATACCCTTTTCAAAATTTCAACAAAGATAGTAACTCTGAACAAGAGCATGATTGACAATCGTGTGAGTTAAATAACATGTTTAGCCTGGTTTCATAAACGAAAAATCTTTTTATTAGTCGATACCTGATCCTTGATCCTGGATGTCTTGGATTAAGGAAAACCAATTGCCATATTTCAAGCCATAAATAGAAAGCAGACCGTGTATGGCTAATAATCAACTTCATGTATTTCCAGTATCTAGAATCCAATATCTAGAATCGAGTATCCAGCACCCAGTATCTCAAAAAGATATTATCTTCGTATTGAAGTTAAAGCCATGAGGAAACTCCTTTTTTTCATAGTATTCGTTTTTTTACCGGGGATTGAAAGCAGGTCTCAGGAAGTGGATTCGCTGAATTACCTGGATGCAATTGAGCAGGGAGGGGACACACTTCCGCATAAGGAAATTGGGCCTGTGTTTGTGTTTCCACGTAAAGAATTTAAATCAAAACGTTTTGAAAGACGCTATTGGAGGCTCGTCCATAAGGTTAAGAAGGTTTATCCCTATGCGAAGAAGGCAGGGGAGTTGCTTGAAAGGTATGAAGCAGATTATTTAGCTGCTACTGACCGGAAAGTAAAACGTGGATATATAAAGCAAGCTGAAAAAGAATTATTTGATGAGTATGGGCCTCAGTTAAAAAAACTGTCAATTTCTGAAGGAAGAATTTTGATTAAGTTGATAGACCGGCAAACCGGACATACTTCGTATGAGTTGATCAAGGATTTGAAAGGGGGTTTATCAGCCTTTTTCTGGCAGGGAATTGCACGATTATTCGGCAATAACCTGAAGGATGAATACGACCCTTACACTGAAGATCGGATGATTGAAGAAATAATTTTTTTTATTGATGCAGGAATGATATGACCAAAAGAACTTTCATTGGAATAAAAGTTCAGTTTAACGAAGCGCTTCGTGAAGTTTTTAATAGCCTGAAACATGAGTTGGCTGATGAGAGAATTAAATGGGTTTCGCCACAAAATTTGCATGTTACGCTCCATTTTCTTGGAGAAACAACAGAAGAACAACTTGTAAAAGTGTTAAAGTTGATCAGTAATAAAACCTCTGATTTTTCCGGTTTCACGTTGAAGCTAAATGGACTGTCATTTTTCAGGCGGCAATCATCACCCAGTGCTGTTTTTTTCAATTTAACAGAAGTTGATGAACTGGTAGAGTTGGTTAAAAACATAAAGTTAGGTTTGTCAAAACTTGGATTTTCTGTTGGACAAAAGTTTAAGCCACATTTGACCTTGGGCAGAATTAATTATTTGCGGGACAGAAGTGCTTTTTATGATTTGATGGAGGATTTTGCAGAAACAGGCTGTCAGCTTATAAAAGTTGACAACATCATTTTGTACGAAAGTATTTTAAAGCCAGAGGGGCCAGTTTATAAGCCTGTAAAAGTTTTTCCGCTAAACTAATTATTTCCCATTGTCTGCACTGGCGCAAATTTGCAATTTGTGCCTTGTAATCAATTTATCTCAAGGTATTTAAATGTTTAGATTGTAATCGTACGAAATGTCAATTAGTTTGTCTTAATAAATCTATTTTGTTTTTACAAACAAAACACGGATCACAGATCCGCGCTAGCGTGAGTAATCTAGCCTCCATTTTAAAGTGGTCAAATTCGACCACATTAACTTTTTTAAACCTGTCAAATGTAGTCGTTTTGATCCTGATTTTAAAATCAAGTTTCAGGGTTTGCACTATCGCCCTTGCATGAAGCACAACGACCCTCCTTGCTGGTGCAAATTTGCAATTTGTGCCTTGTACTCAATTTATCCCAAGGTATTTAAATGTTTAGATTGTAATCGTATGAAATGTCAATTAGTTTGTCTTATATAAATCTATTTTGCTTTTACAAACAAAACACGGATCACAGATCCGCGCTAGCGTGAGAGAAGTTAGGGGTGAAATTCCCCTAGCTTACTCGACTGTAGGCAGTATTATTTTCTTTTTTTCTGTAGTAATCTTTTAATTCATCATTTATAATATTGGTTAACTCTTCCAATGAAATCTTGGTTTTGTCTATATGCTCACTTTTTAAAGTCTCAAAATAGTTTTTTATATGAACTTTCTTTTCTTCAATATTATCAACTTTAGACAATATTGAATTCGCATTTTTAAAATCTATGAAATAATTAATGTTTCTAATCTGATTTAAGTATGATGTTAACAAAGCTACAATTTCATGATTGAATCTTTTATAATTAATAATTTTACTGAGTGTATTTTCACACACTTGAAGATTAAATTGTGTTGGAGGATTGTCAATGATGAAAGTGCTGTTTTCCCTAGAGACAGTTTCTATAGCTTTAAGGCTATTCTCTAATAATTTTATATGGTTTTGATGCCAATGCAATTCAATGTTTAAAGCATATAATATTCCATTGTATGCGTTTTTTTTATTCTTAGAGTCTTGTTTTTGTGATAGATAATATGTCAGAAAGGCTGCAAATATTGCAATAAGAGCTGCTCCTAAAGTGCTAATTATAGCTCCTTCATTTCTTTCAATAAAACTTAGATTATTCATATGTTAATGATTTTGATTTACTCATATTGCCCACAACGGTCACTTGTAAGTTGTCGTTGCGGATTTCGGAGCGCGTTCATGTCCGATAGGACTGAACTGCGATGCGAGAATCCAGCCTACGACACCACATGAACCCTGTAATGCAATTTACATTTTATTATGCAAAGTATTTTATTAGTCCAAGTGTCAGAAATATTAAGATAATTACTAAGCAACCTGAATTGTTTTTGGATGATTGTATTTTTTTGTATTCATATTCTTTGTTAAGTGCTTCATATTTTGTTATCATGTTTGCGATTATATCATACAATTTCATTGAAGCAATCTTGTCAAAATGATTTTTTGACATATCACTTAAATAAAATAAAACAAAAGGTTCATGGAATTTTCCTGATTCGCGAGGGTAGTATAAGTTTCTATTTTTTAGGAAGTCAACAGTTTCTTTTAGCGCTCGATATTCGGCGTACTTATAAAAACCATTTTTGTCGCTTGGAGACTCCAAAAATATTTTCTCAAATTCGAGTATCCAGTTTAATACTTGTCTTGGATGAGAATGAATATTGAATGGGCTTAATTCTGTATTATTGTTTTCATTCGTAATTTTTTGATTGACATTATTTATCATATGACCTATAATACCGGTGCTGCATCCTTCGTATAAAAATTCACCAAGTTTTTTTCTTGTGCCATAAAAAATAGAAATTTCATCAATTAATTTTTCTTCTTCAAATTGCAATGCCAATTTGACATTTGGAAGATTCTCAAAATCAATTTTTGATTGGGCTCTTAATTTCCAAAAGCATTTTGCAGTTGCGTCAACATCATTTTTTGCATCGTGTGCTCCTTCAAATTTATCTTCAAATAATAATTGATGTAATTCTATCAGTGTAGGATATTTGAAATATCCATATTCTGATTTTATTGCGCATAATTCAATATTATTTGTCATTGTGTCATAAATTGTTACATTTTCAAGAGAATGAATCGGTAACTCTAGTCTTAATAATTCAGCGGTGATGATTTTAAAATCAAATATAAAATTATGGGCAACAGAAAGTTTCGAATTTTGGAAGTCGAAAACAAATTCCTTTAAAATTTCAAGTTTGTCATTTAACTTATTCTCGAAATAATGATTTGAAGTTTTTAATATATTACCATTCAAATCATAAGTCTGCCAGCAAATTTGTTTCAAATCTGGCCAGGCTTTTAAATTTTCAATATTTTCTTCTATTGAATCAATCTTGCCAAATGTTTCTGTATCAAAAATTATAACTGCCATGATTCTATCTTAATATTTTGCTAACGTACGTGTAAATACCAATGGCATTTATTTCTATTATATGTGTTTGTTTTCAAAGCCTATTAAATCAGTTATTTAGAGTAGATAAAATGATCTATAGGACTTTTTATATTCGCGAGAAATGATTGGCTAATAGATGTATCAACCTCCGATATTTTAAATTTCTGCTTTTGGGGCATCTGTTTGTATTGTATTTAGCAAGCACAAGTTAACAAAAGTTATTTATAATATCAGGTTTGTGTGGGGAAAGTGCAAGGCAATTAAGTTGCCGGGAGCTTAGCCGTTATCAATGCGTAATCATTTAATAATGACTTCCCCAGTGAGAGAAGTAAAGCTTTAATCATTTCATATAATCCCCGATCCAATTAAAAAGGCTCCGATCTTTTCAAAAGATCGGATTCCTTGAAACATAAGAGTATTTTAAAGCCGGAAGGGCCAGTTTATTAGCCTGTAAAAGTTTTTCCGCTCAGCTAATTATTTTCCTTTGCCTTTAAAGCAGGCCATTACAGTGTAAATAAGAATCTTAAAATCAATATAAAGCGAAATGTTTTTAAGATATACAATATCGTAAGGCAAACGCTCCAGCATTTCTTTGAGGTTAGAGGCATAGCCATATTTCACTTGCCCCCATGATGTAATCCCGGGCCTGATTCTTTGCAGTTGAATATAGTGTGGGGCTTCTTTTATAATTTGGTCAATATAAAATTGCCTTTCGGGACGTGGGCCAACCAGAGACATTTCACCTTTAATTACATTGTAAAACTGAGGGATTTCATCCAAATGAGTTCGTCTTATAAACTGTCCTATTGGAGTTATTCGGGGATCATTTTTGCCTGATAATTCCGGGCCATTGGTCTCGGCATCATTTTCCATCGACCTGAATTTGTAAATCGTAAATGGTTTCCCAAATCTTCCAATTCGTGTTTGCCGGTAGAAAATGGGCCCTTTTGACCCCGTTTTGATCATTATGGAAATAACGATAATTACAGGTAAAAACAAGAAAAAAGCAATGATTGAAAAAACGACATCGATCATTCGTTTCAGGTTTTCCTGCCAGGGTATCATTATCCCATTGGAAATCTTAAAAAGCAAGCGGCCATATATCACATTCGTTTTAACATTCCCCGAGAGTAAATCAAATAAGTCCGGTATGCCCCAAATGGTCAGTGAGCTGTTTTGTAATGAAGTCAGAATCTTACTTATCAGGTCGTGCTGAGAAGTTTCAATGGCAATAATTACCTCTTCCAGATCATGCTCCTTAATTATTTTAGGAAGGTCATCGATGCTGCCAAGTTTTGATAAGTATTGTTCCAGGGGGTACTCGTCATTTTCCTGAACACTTGCAAAGCCAATGAACTTATTGCCTGCCGGTCTGTATTGTGAGGTTAATTCCCAGTAAATACCAAGCGCATTTTTATCCCCTCCAATTAAAAGGGTGTTGAACCCAATTTTTCTTTTATGAATCCGGTGGATAGTCCTTGTTGTTAAGATGATCCGAAAAAAGAAAGTAAGGCTGAAATGTAGTGCAAAGAGTGTAAAAAACAGGCTATAGTAGTTTTTATAGGAAACAATGAAGTCATCAAGTAGCAATGTGAAGAAGATGATGATGACACCAACCAGTGAAGTTAAAAAAGTCTTTCCCAACTCAAGCAAGCGTGACCTTCGGTATATATTATTGTAATATCCGCTTAAATAATAAAATGTTAGCCAGAAAATGGGGATGATTAAAAGACCAAGATAAAAGCGGGGCGTAAACTCTAAATCCACATAGGAACCAAACTTTTGAGGTTCGATAACCAATTTTCGGTAAATATAAAAAAGTGCCCAGCTCCCCGAAGCCGCAATATAATCGAAAAGCAAGTACTTAAAGACTTGAACTTTTTTATTCATTTCTGGACGAATTAAGTTTGGTCAAGCTGCAAAGCTATTGTTTTTGCCTCTTGTTTGACTAACGATAGACAAAAAAAAATATTGCAATAAAATGAAAGAAGTTATCTGCTATAAAATAGAGATTGCAAAATCTGTTGTTTAACTTGCTAAAAATCTATGTTTTACAGCTGGATGTTGGGGTATTTCAGTTTTTCTTCAATTTCTTGAAGCGCGTTTAATCCCTGGTACAGTTCATTTAAGGACAAAAGAATTGAATCTTGATCTTTGATTGCTTTTAAGAAATGTTTTAATGCGTTTTGTTCCGGTTTTTCTTTTTTATGAATGGTTGATTTTATTTGTAACAGTGTTGGGGCAGATTCTTTCTGGTAGATGTTTAACCTGAAATTCTGCCGGGTGTTTTTATTTGTGTAAATTTTTAGGTGAGCGACAGAGCCCGAAACGAAATGAATATGAAGGTTTATAAATGATTGTTTGTCTCCCTGAAGCCCAAAAACTTCCAGTTTTCGGAAATCACTTTTTTCCATCCCGATAAGAAAAAGCAGCGTATTTAAAATTTCTTGTTTCAGGTTATTTTCATCATCAATTGTCAACTCCAGGTCAAGCAGTAGTGGTGTTTCCAGTTTGTCTTTTAATTTCAGTATCTCAGAATGAAATATACCTGCATTGTAAATCTGGATGATGCTACCAGCTTCCTGCTGGAAACTTGCCAGTTGCCTGATAGATGAAAGACTGCTGATAAAAGGATTTCTTAAAAATATATGCGTGCTTCGTCTCAAAAATGACTTTATGGTTTCCCCCGCAGGTTCATCAAGCTTCTCAATATACAAAGCTTCAGATGTGTTAACCAGTTCTTCCAGTGAGTATAGCTGTTCTTTTTCTTTTTCCAGATTGTTGAAAGTTCCGGTAACTTTAAACTCTTTCAACTTTTGAATTTCCTTCACAAACTCAATCTCTGAGTGGCTGTTTGAAATGATTCCAATTTTAATCATAGCTGCAAATTATAAATAAAAGCTGATCACCATAAGAATTTCAATCAGAACTTTTCAACGGTTTCTGTTAATAATGTATAGCTTTGCAAACTTCCAACAGAAAAGATTTTAGTTTATTTTTACAAATAAAAACGAAGATGGTAGATTCTCGTGATACACTGAGGCATCAGGGTATGCGCAAACGGCTGGTTGAAGGAATTAAAATAAAGGGCATTCGAAATCAGCGGGTGCTTGATGCAATTTCAAAAGTACCTCGTCACTTATTTATGGACAGCAGCTTTATTCAGTTTGCATACAAGGATCAGGCTTTTCCAATTGGTTCCGGCCAAACCATTTCCCAACCCTACACGGTTGCGGTACAAAGTCATTTGTTGCAGGTTGAACTTAATGAAAAGGTACTTGAAGTTGGAACAGGTTCCGGTTATCAGGCAGCTGTATTGGTTGAAATGGGGATTAAGGTTTTCACCATTGAGCGTCAGCGGGAACTTTATTTAAAGGCTCAGCAGATGCTTCCTGAAATGGGTTACTTCCCAAAATTCTTTTATGGCGATGGCTACAAGGGGCTGCCTACCTACGGGCCTTTTGATGGAATTATTGTAACAGCCGGTGCACCTGCTATTCCCAAAGACCTTTTGTCCCAACTTCGTATTGGAGGAAGAATGGTTATTCCGGTTGGTCAGTCACAAAAGCAAACGATGACAGTTATAACCCGGGTTGCTGAAGATGATTATAAAAAAGAAACTCATGGAACATTCGTGTTTGTTCCCATGTTAAAAGGAACAGAAAAATAAATCAGATGGAAGCCTGAAGCTGGAAGATTTTCCTGTGTAGTCATCCTCTTTCGGCAAAAAATTATAACAGACTAAATAAGTTAAAGCATATGATCCAAATAAAAAAATTTACATTCAACCCCGTACAGGTAAATACATTTCTGCTCTATGATGAAACGAAAGAATGCATCATTATAGATGCGGGTTGTTTCTTTGAAAATGAAAAGAAAGAACTGGACGGTTTCATTGCAGAAAATGGATTAAAACCTGTTAAGCTTGTTAATACGCATTGTCATTTTGATCATATTTTAGGGATAAACTATTGTCGGTCAAAATATAATGTGCCATTTCTTTCTCATAAAGATGATGTGTTCCTGGTTGAACGTGCCGTTGAAAGTGGGGATCGGTTTGGGGTTCCGTTAGAGCCAATTAATGGTCCTGATGAATTTTTGGAAGAAGGGCAAAAGCTGGAATTTGGAAATTCTGTTTTAGAGATGATCCATGTACCCGGACATGCTCCTGGAAGTATTGTATTTCACCATCCTGAGCAGAAATTTATTCTAGCAGGGGATGTTCTTTTTTACGGAAGTATAGGACGTACGGATTTACCCATGGGAAGTTTTGAACAACTGACTTCAAACATTAAAAACAAGCTGTTCATCTTACCTGATGAAACAATGGTTTATTGCGGACATGGACCGGAAACCAGTATTGGCTTTGAAAAAATGCACAATCCATTCCTAATGGATTAAATAGATGAATAAATATCATTTTTATATATCCTTTTTCAGCGTAATATTGACGCAAAATTTTCAAAATACTAAAACATGCCAGATAAATTTGCAGGCCGTCATATTGGCCCAAGAAACCATGAAATAGAATTGATGCTCGAAAAGATTGGTGTCTCAAGTCTTGAAGAATTGATTGACCAGACTGTTCCTTCAAATATCAGGTTGGAAGAACCTTTGAAATTAGAAGGTGGCTTAACTGAGCGTCAGTATTACCGAAAAATATTATCAATTGCATCAAAAAATAAAGTATACAATACTTACATTGGAATGGGGTATTACGATACAATTACTCCGGCAGTAATTCTTCGCAATGTACTTGAAAACCCGGTTTGGTATACTTCTTATACTCCCTATCAGGCTGAAATTTCGCAGGGCAGGCTTGAAGCTTTGTTGAATTATCAAACCATGGTTTGTGAGCTAACATCAATGGAACTTGCAAATGCTTCGTTGCTTGATGAGGCAACAGCTGCTGCCGAGGCGATGATTTTGATGTACAATTCAAGGAAAAGGGCAAAAGCGAAAGCTGGTGCAAACGTTCTTTTGGTCGATAAATACATTTGGCCTCAAACTCTTGATGTGTTAAAAACGAGAGCAATTCCTTTAAATATTGAATTAAAGGTAAAGAAAGCGGCCAAGTTTGATTTTACGGAAGATGTGTTTGGTGCAATTGTACAGTATCCGAACTCACTGGGTGAAATTGTTTCATACAAAGATATTGCTGAAAAAGCACATGCAGGAGATAGTAAATTAGCAGTTGCTGCTGATTTGTTAAGCCTGGCAATACTTACTCCTCCCGGAGAGTGGGGTGCTGATGTGGTATTCGGAAGTTCGCAACGTTTTGGAGTTCCAATGGGTTATGGCGGGCCACATGCTGCATTCTTTGCTGCAAAAGAAGAATTTAAACGCAATATGCCTGGTCGGATTATTGGTGTTTCAAAAGATGTGCATGGAGATCATGCGTTAAGAATGGCACTGCAAACCCGTGAACAGCATATTAAGCGTGAGCGCGCAACATCAAATATTTGTACTGCACAGGCATTGCTGGCAACCATGGCCGGTTTTTATGGTGTTTATCACGGGCCGGCTGGAATCAAACAAATTGCGGAGCGTGTACACACAATTGCGGCTTTGCTTGCTAAAGAAATATCTGCATTAGGGTATAAACAGCTCAACAATAATTATTTTGATACCATTCGCTTTGAACTGCCAAAGCATGTAAAACTGGAAGATATTGAATGGCTGTCTCATGAACTTGAGATGAACTTCCGTTACCTGAAAAGTGGTGAAGTTGGTCTGAGTATCGATGAAACCACAAACCTTGAAGATATTAACTGGATTATTGAGGTATTTGCAAAAGCTGCAAATAAAAGATACCCAACGATTGAGCTTTATCCTACAGAATCGGTTATCGATAACGATTTTCTTCGTACTTCATCCTACATGGAGCAGGAAGTTTTCAATAAATACCGTTCTGAAACGGAAATGGTGCGTTACATCAAAAAACTTGAACATCGCGATATTTCTTTGACGCATTCGATGATTCCATTAGGATCGTGTACCATGAAACTAAATGCAGCTACTGAAATGCTGCCGTTAAGCTGGATCGAGTTTGGTGGAATTCATCCGTTTGTCCCCAAAAACCAGGCTCGTGGTTACCACGAAATGATGGAAGAGTTGCGCCGTGACCTTTCTGAAATTACTGGATTTGCCGATGTAAGCCTTCAGCCTAATTCTGGTGCTGCAGGTGAGTATGCAGGTTTAATGGTTATTCGGGAATATCATATCAGTAGGGGGGAATCTCAGCGAAACGTGGCATTGATCCCTGCTTCTGCTCATGGAACAAACCCTGCAAGTGCTGTTATGGCCGGGATGGAAATTGTTGTTACTCCTTGTGATGAAGATGGAAATGTTGATATTGAAGCATTGAGGGAAAAAGCGGAAGAGTATAAGGATACGCTTTCAGCATTTATGGTGACTTATCCATCAACTCACGGTGTGTTTGAAGCGTCAATCATTGAAATGTGCGACATCATTCACCAATACGGTGGACAAGTTTATATGGATGGTGCCAATATGAATGCTCAGGTTGGATTAACGAATCCACATCGAATTGGAGCAGATGTATGTCACCTGAACTTGCATAAAACATTTGCAATTCCACATGGTGGAGGAGGCCCGGGAGTAGGCCCGATTGGAGTGGCCGGGCATTTGGTTGAATTCTTGCCTTCGCATCCGGTTATGAATAACGGACACGTGGGGATTTCAGCTGTTTCTGCAGCACCCTGGGGAAGTGCATCAGTATTGCCAATTACTTATGGCTATATTAAAATGTTAGGTGCTGATGGCTTGACGAAAGCCACAGAAATGGCGATCCTGAATGCGAATTATATTGCCAGCCAGCTAAAAGATACTTATGGTATTCTTTATACAGGGGAAAACGACAGGGTTGCTCATGAAATGATCCTTGAGTGCCGTCATTTTAAAGCAGAATCCGGTATTACTGAAGGTGACATTGCCAAACGTTTAATGGATTACGGTTTCCACGCGCCAACCCTTTCATTTCCGGTTAACGGAACACTGATGATTGAGCCTACTGAAAGTGAATCGGTACAGGAATTGGGTCGTTTCATTGATGCCCTGAATTCTATTTACCAGGAAATTCAGGATGTGGTTGATGGTAAGTTTGACAATGAAGATAATCCTCTTAAAAATGCACCACACACGGCTGAAAAAGTAACAGCTGATAAGTGGGGCCATAAATATACCAGACAGGCAGCTGCATTTCCACTACCCTGGTTAAGGGATAATAAATACTGGCCACCAGTGGGCAGGGTAGACGATGCTTATGGTGACAGAAACCTGGTTTGTACTTGTGATCCGATAGAAAGTTATCAATAATTTCTTCAGATACTTGATGCTGGATTCCGGATGCTCGATAAATGATCCGGGATATGGTTTCCAGGATCAAATTGTTGTTGTCATTTTTAAGCGATAACAATTTAATGGCACTTGTGAAGCTTTTGTTTCTGTAATACGATAATAGTGCTTGCCTTTTCGTACATTTGGGCAAGCATTTTTTTATGATTCATTATCCAATATCTAAAATAAATATCGGGCTGAATGTAACTGAAAAACGTTCAGATGGTTTTCACAATCTCGAAACCATTTTTTACCCGGTTCAGCTTCAGGATGCACTTGAGCTTGTTCATTCTAAAAAGTTTTCCTTTAGTGCAAGCGGTATTCCTATTGATGGTAATATCAATAACAACCTTGTTGTAAAGGCTTATAGTCTATTGAAAGAGGAATATAATATTTCACCCGTGAAGGTTCATTTACACAAAAATATCCCCATGGGTGCCGGATTAGGTGGTGGCTCAGCTGATGCTGTTGAAATGCTGAACATGTTAGATCATTTATTCGATTTAAAAATTGAAAAGCAGAAGCTTCTGGATTATGCCTTAAGCCTGGGGAGTGACTGTCCGTTTTTTGTTGACCCCAAACCAGTTTTTGCCACAGGCAGAGGTGAAGTATTCTCGGAGGTAGAAGTTGATTTGTCTTCTTTTCATCTGATACTGGTTAAACCTGCTGTACATGTTTCTACTGCTGAAGCTTATTCCAATATTGTACCACATAAAAGCAGATTGTCTTTAAAAGGACTGGTGCAATTCCCGGTAAATAAGTGGAAGGGAAATATTACCAACCAGTTTGAAGATTTCGTTTTTGAAAAATATCCGGAAGTTGGGGAATTGAAAGAATTTCTTTACCGGGAAGGAGCAGTATTTGCGCTAATGTCCGGTTCCGGATCAGCTGTATATGGGCTGTTTCGTTCTGAAAAAAGAGGACTGGAAGATAAATTGCCTAAGAATTATCAACTTTACAGGCAGAAACTTTAGTAGTGGGTTTCCAGGACTAAACTGTCACTCACCGGATGACAAAAATGCCCGATATCAATAAAGTCATCCGATAAGTTGTGCAACGAAATTTTATGAACGCACTATGAGAGTGAATTTTTAATGATAATTCGATGAGTCTTTGAGTCTTCTGCAAATTTGATCGCTTTTTCAGAATCCTCCAACGAAAATTCTTTTTTATGAAAAAGTAGCTCGAAGGGATAGTTTGAGTAGTTCTTGTAATAAAATTCAATAGCATCCTTCAAATCATCCGGATGATAATTAGTTAAACCTTAAAAAGTCCAATATTTTTCGGGCCCGTATTTTCGGGAAAAAGAAGTTCCCAAAGATTTAAGATTTGAATAAGGTGAAAAA